>NZ_JBNNWE010000077.1:0-28605 GCF_050280905.1 Pseudomonas sp. NPDC086278 | reverse complement strand
GCCGAGCAAGCGAATAGCGGCGGCGACGATGGAGCGCGAGAACCCCGACAGTTCGATCAACTTGCCGAACACGGCGCCGAGCAGGAACACGGGGAAATACAGTTTGATGAAGCCGACCATTTTTTCCATGAACACCCCGGTGAAGGCCGGGGCGACAGCGGAAGGGTCGGTGAGCAGGACGGCGCCGAGGGCGGCAATCGGGGCAAAAAGGATAACGCTGTAGCCACGGTAAGCAGCCAGCATCAGCAGCGCGAGGGCTGCCAAGGCAATGATCACACTCATGGTGTGTCTCCTGGGATTGTTATTTTTGTGGGGCGGATCTGTGTGGGGAAGGGCTTTAGCGAGATTCGTGCCAGAGAGTTAAGTTATTGAAATATATGAATATATTTAATTTTGTTGATTGTTTTTGAGTGATTTGTCTCTTTGTTGAGACTTTTTGTTGGTTGGGCTGGCCTCTTCGCGGGCAAGCCCGCTCCCACAGTGGGACGGGTTGCGGGAGCGACGTGCGTCGAATGCTCTGTCTGCTAATGGAGACTTAGGTCTCTTTATGGAGACTCGACAATTCCGAGGGCCGCCATCTTCTTGTACAACGTCGACCGTCCCAGCCCCAGGCGCGCCGCCGCTTCAATCACCTTGCCCCCGCATTGCGCAAGGGCCGATTCAATCAACTGCCGGTCAAAACGCTCGCGAGCCTCACTGAACGTCTCCTGCGCCGCCGGCTGCATCGGCAACCGCGCTGATCGCTCCACCGGCATGAACGTCCCCACCGCCGCGCGGATGTCCGTTGCATTCAACATCAGGTCATCACTGAGCAACGCTGCGCGTTCCAGCACGTTGCGCAGCTCCCGAATGTTCCCCGGCCAGGCATGTTGCCCGAGCAATTCCAGCGCCTCGGGATTCAATTCATGCTGGCTGCGCAGTTCTTCAAGAATCGCCTCGCTCAGCGCCGGCAAGTCGTCGAGGCGTTCGCGCAACGGCGGCACGTTGATCGGCAGCACGTTGAGTCGGTAATACAAGTCGGCGCGGAACTCACCACGCTTGATCGCCGCTTCGAGGTCGGTCGACGTAGCGGCAATCACCCGCACATCGCTCTGGATCACTTCGTTGGAGCCGACCGGCTCGAACTCCTTTTCCTGTAATACGCGCAACAGTTTGCTTTGCAGCGGCAGGGGCATGTCGCCGATTTCGTCGAGAAACAGCGTGCCGCCCTGGGCGATCTGCAATTTGCCGGCGCGCCCCTTGCGGTCCGCACCGGTAAACGCGCCGGGCGCGGTGCCGAAAAACTCGGCTTCCAGCAGCGCTTCGGGAATGGCGGCGCTGTTGATGCTGACGAAGGCTTTGTGCGCACGCGGCGAAGCGCTATGGATGGCCTGGGCCAGCAGCTCCTTGCCGGTGCCGGTCTCGCCGAGCAGCAACACTGGCGACTCGGCGCTGGCGCTGCGGCGGGCGCGGCGTTTGACTTCCAGGCTGGCGGCGCTGGTGCCGATAAAGTGCGCGAAGTTGTATTTGGTTTGCCGCGCCCGCAGCAGCGAGCGGGTTGAAGCCAACTCTTCCTGCATGCTCAGGTAGCGTTTGAGCATCGGCGACAGGCTGCGCAATTCGTCGAACAGCGCAAAGCCAATGGCGCCGATGACCGCGCCGGCATCGTCGTGGATCGGCAGGCGCATAACCACCAGCGGTTCTTTTGGCGTGTCTTGCATGTCGAGCAAAATCGGCCGTCCGCTGCGCACCACCTCGCGCAACAGGCTGCCGGGGATCACGCTTTCACAGGGTTTACCGATGGCGCCCTCGGCTGACGCCAAACCAAAACGCCGGGCGTAGCGCTCGTTCATCCAGACGATGTTCGCATCGCGGTCGACAATCACCGTGCCTTCACTGGACTGTTCGATGATCTCGAACAGCGAACGGATCGCGAGCATGCGCACCCGTTGGTAATCCTTGAGGCTTTCGGTGGTGTTCATGGTGGTCATATCCGGAAAGTGTGTTGTCTGTGTGGCCGCCGTCGTCGGAACGTCGCCCGGAGCAAGCCCGCTCCCACATGGGAATGCATTCCAAATGTCGGAGCGGGCTTGCTCGCGAAGGGCGCGACGCGGTCTCGAACCTACCGCACATGCGCCGCCGCCAACAGCTCTTTGGTATACGGGTGCTGCGGCGAATCGAACACGTCGTGGCTGGCGCCGCTTTCCACCACTTTGCCGTCCTTGATCACAATCATGTCGTGGGCCAAGGCGCGCACCACCGCCAGGTCATGGCTGATGAACAGGTAGGTCAGGCCATGTTTTTCCTGAAGCTGACGGAGCAGGGCGACCACCTGTTTTTGCACCGTGCGGTCCAGCGCCGACGTCGGCTCATCCAGCAGAATCAGCGCCGGTTTCAGCACCAGGGCGCGGGCAATGGCGATGCGTTGCCGCTGCCCGCCGGAGAATTCGTGCGGGTATCGATGGCGGCTTTGCGGGTCTAGGCCGACTTCCTCCAGCGCGCGAATCACTTCGGCCTTGCACTCTTCGGCGCTCAACTGGCTGTGCACTTCCAGGCCTTCGCTGATGATCTGCGCCACCGACATGCGCGGGCTCAGGCTGCCGTAAGGGTCCTGGAACACCACCTGCATTTTTTTACGCCACGGCCTGAGCAGTTTTTGCGTCAAGCCGTCCAGCGCGTGGCCCTGAAAGCGAATGCTGCCTTCGGAATCGAGCAAGCGCAGGATCGCCTGACCCAGCGTCGACTTGCCCGAGCCGGACTCGCCAACAATCCCGAGGGTCTTGCCGCGCTGAATGTTCAGGCTGATGCCGTCCACAGCTTTCAGATAGGTCTTGCGCTGGAACAGCCCGCCACCGAGCGCGAATTGCACCCGCAGATTGTCCACCTCCAGCACGTTCTCGCGCTCGTCACGGGGCAGGGCTTCGCCTTCCGGTTCGGCGTTCAGCAGCACGCAGCTGTAAGGGTGTTTCGGTTCGGTGAAGATCGTTTCGCAACTCGCCTGCTCGACGATTTCCCCTGCCTTCATCACGCACACGCGCTGGGCGATGCTGCGCACCAGATTGAGGTCGTGGCTGATCAACAGCAGCGACATGCCAAGCCGTTGTTGCAGGGATTTAAGCAGGATCAGAATCTTGCGCTGCACCGTCACGTCCAGGGCGGTGGTCGGTTCGTCGGCGATCAATAGCTCCGGCTCGCAGGCCAGCGCCATCGCAATCATTACCCGCTGGCGTTGCCCGCCGGACAGTTGATGCGGATAGGCCTTGAGCCGCTCCTTGGGTTTCTGGATGCCGACCAGTTGCAGCAGTTCGAGAATCCTCGCCTGCGCCGGTTTGCCGGTCAGGCCCTTGTGCAACAGCAAGGTCTCACCGATCTGTTTTTCGATGCTGTGCAGCGGATTAAGCGAGGTCATCGGCTCCTGAAAAATCATCGCGATCCGGTTGCCGCGCAACTCGCGCAAGACCTTGGCCGGGGCGCCGAGCAGTTCCTTGCCGCGATAACGGATGCTGCCGGTGGATTCGGTGCCGGTCTCGGGCAGCAGTTGCAGGATCGAGTGCGCCGTCACCGATTTGCCGGAACCCGACTCACCGACCAGCGCCAGGCATTCGCCGGGGCGGATGTCCAGACACAGGTTGCGCACCACGGTCTGGCCACTGAAGGCCACGCTGAGGTCACGGATTTCGATCAGGTTGTTACTCATTAAAAGTGCGCCTCAAGATCGTGGATCAAACGCATCACGCAACGCTTCACCAATGAACACCAGCAAAGAAAGAATCAGCGCCAGGGCGAAAAACGCGGTCAGCCCCAACCACGGCGCTTGCAGGTTCTGTTTGCCCTGGCCGATCAACTCGCCCAGCGAGGCACTGCCGGCCGGCATGCCGAAGCCGAGGAAGTCCAGCGCCGTGAGGGTGGAAATCGCCCCGGTAAGAATGAACGGCAGGTAACTCAGGGTCGCGTTCATCGCGTTGGGCAAAATGTGCCGCACGATGACCTTGCGATCCGTCAGGCCCAAGGCGCGAGCGGCTTTGACATATTCGAGATTGCGCCCGCGCAGGAACTCGGCGCGCACCACGTCCACCAGCGCCAGCCACGAAAACAGCGCCATGATGCCCAGCAACCACCAGAAATTCGGCTCGACGAAGCCCGACAGGATGATCAGGAGATACAGCACCGGCAGCCCGGACCAGACTTCCAGCAAACGCTGTCCGATCAGGTCGACCCAGCCACCGTAATAGCCTTGCAGCGCGCCGGCGGCGATGCCGATCAGCGCACTGACAAAGGTCAGCATCAGCGCAAACAGAATCGACACCCGTGCACCGAAAATCACCCGCGCCAGCACGTCGCGGGCCTGGTCGTCGGTGCCCAGCCAGTTGACGCTGGACGGCGGACTTGGCGCCGGTTTGTTCAGGTCATAGTTGGGGGTGTCGTCGCTGAAAGGGATCGGCGGAAACAGCAGCCAGCCGCCGTCCCGTTTAATCAGGTTCTGCACGTAATCGCTGCGGTAATCGGCCTGGAATGGCAGTTGCCCACCGAACTCTTGCTCGGTGTGACGCTTGAACGCCGGGAAATACAGCGAGCCCTGATAGCTGACCACCAGCGGTTTGTCGTTGGCGATCAGTTCGCCGCCGAGGGTCAGCAGGAACAGGCCGATAAACAACCACAGCGACCACCAGCCGCGCCGGTTTTTCTTGAACCGTTCAAAGCGCCGACGGCCTAGCGGCGAGAGCTTGAACATCAGGCGTTCCTCGCGGCGAAGTCGATGCGCGGGTCGACCAGGGTGTAGCAGAGGTCACCGATGAGTTTTATCAAGAGGCCGAACAGCGTGAAGATGAACAGCGAGCCAAACACCACCGGGTAATCCCGCGAAACGGCCGCTTCGTAGCTCATGCGGCCGAGGCCATCGAGGGAGAAAATCACTTCGATCAGCAACGAGCCGGCGAAGAACACACTGATGAATGCCTGGGGAATGCCCGACACCACCAGCAGCATCGCATTGCGGAACACGTGGCCGTACAGCACGCGACGCTCGCTCATGCCTTTGGCGCGGGCGGTGATCACGTATTGGCGGGTGATTTCATTGAGGAACGAGTTTTTGGTGAGGATGGTCAACGTGGCAAAGCCGCCGATCACCAGCGCGGTCACCGGCAACACCAGGTGCCAGAAGTAGTCGGCAATCTTGCCCACGGTCGACAGCGACTCGAAGTTCTCCGAGACCAGGCCGCGTACCGGAAACCAGTTCAGCGACGTGCCGCCAGCGAAGATCACGATCAGGAACATCGCGAACAGAAACGCCGGCATCGCGTAACCAATGATGATCGCGGTGCTGCTCCAGATATCGAAGTGGCTGCCATGGTGAACGGCCTTGCGGATGCCCAGCGGGATGGAAACGAGGTAGGTGATCAGGGTTGCCCAGAGCCCGAGGGAAATGGTCACCGGCATTTTTTCGAGGATCAGGTCCGTGACCGTCGCGCCACGGAAGAAACTTTTGCCGAAGTCCAGGCGCGCATAACTGGTGAGCATCAGCCACAAGCGCTCATGGGCCGGTTTGTCGAAGCCGTACTGTTTTTCGATGTCTTTGATCAGTTGCGGGTCGAGGCCGCGACTGGCGCGGGAGGTGCCGGACATCGTCTCGCCGGAGCCGCCGCCGACACTCGCACCGCCAATGCCTTGCAGATGCGCAATCGCCTGTTCGACCGGGCCACCCGGCGCAGCCTGGACGATGACGAAATTGACCAGAAGAATGATCACTAGCGTCGGAATGATCAGCAGCAAACGCCGCAGTATGTAAGCCCACATCAGTGCGGCCCTCCGGGTCTGCCGCGACTGATCTGCTCGGCGGTCATCTGCTGATTGGTCAGCGGCGTGGTGCTGATTTCCCACCAACTCTCGATGGCTTCGTCATTGCTGGCCTGCTGGGTCGGCATGCCGAAGCGGTTCCACCACACCGTCGAGGTGCCCGGCGGGTAATAGTTGGGAATCCAGTAATAGTTCCATTGCAGCACCCGGTCCAGCGCATGGGCGTAGCGCAGCATTTCGGGCTGCGTATTGGCGCGGATCAGGCCGGTGATGAGCGTGTCGACCGCCGGATTCTTCAGCACCATGTAATTGTTGGCGCCGGGGTCATTGGCCGAGACCGAGCCGAAATAATTGAGCAATTCGCCACCGGGCGACGTCGTCACCGGGTAGCCGGTGACGATCATGTCGTAGTCACGGCTCATCAACCGGTTGACGTATTGCGAGGAATCGATGCGGCGGATGTTGAGGTCGATGCCGATCTGTTTCAGGGTGCGTTTGTAAGGCAACAACAGTCGGTCCATGCCGTTCTGGCTGACCAGGAAGGTGAAACTCAGCGGCTGGCCTTGGGCGTTGACCAGTTGATCGCCATCGGGTTTCCAGCCGGCCTGTTCCAACAGGTCGAGGGCTTGCAGTTGTTTGTCACGGATCACGCCGCTGCCATCGGTTTTCGGGGCTTCGAAGACTTTGGTGAAGACCTCGTCGGGAATCTGCCCGCGCAAGGGCTCAAGAATCGCCAGCTCGCCGGCATCCGGCAACTGTCGGGCGGCGAGGTCGGTGTTGGAGAAAAAGCTCTGCTGGCGGATGTACATGTTGCGCATCATCTGCCGGTTGCTCCACTCGAAATCCCACAGCATGACCAGGGCTTGGCGCACGCGGCGGTCCTGGAACATAGGGTTTTGCAGGTTGAACACAAAACCTTGCGCCGGCTGCGGTGCTTCTTGTGCCAAGTGCGCCTTTTGCAGGCGACCGTCGCTCAAGGCCGGGCTGTCATAACCGATGGAATAGCCGGTGGCCGAGAATTCGCGGTTGTAGTCGTAGGCGCCACCGCGCAGAACCTGGCGTGCGACGTCGGTATCGCCGAAATACTCGATGCTGAAGTGGTCGAAGTTATAGAGGCCGCGGCTGACCGGCAAATCCTTGCCCCACCAGTCGGCGTTGCGCTCGAAGGTGATGCTGCGCCCGGAGTCGACCTTGCTTACCTTGTACGGGCCGCTGCCCAGTGGCGCTTCGTAACCGCCGCCGTTGGCGAAGTCGCGGCTCTTCCACCAGTGTTCGGGAAACACCGGCAAGGTCGCGATATCGAGGGGCAGGGTGCGGTTTTCGTTGCTTTTGAAGTCGAATCGCACGGTCAGCGGCGCTTCCACTTCGACGCCTTTGACGTCGGCGAACTGGGTGCGATAGCGCAGGCTGCCCTGGGTCATCAGCAAGTCGTAGGTGTAGCGCACATCTTCGGCGGTGATCGGTTGCCCGTCGGCGAAACGGGCTTTCGGGTTCAGGTAGAAGCGCAGGGACAAGCCGTCATCGGAGCGCTCCATCTTCTGCGCCACCAGGCCATATACGGTGTAAGGCTCGTCGAGCGAACGCTGGGCGAGGGGCGAGTAGATCAAGCCATCGACCTGGGTGACGCCGATACCTTTGTCGATGTACGGCAGCATATGGTCGAAGTGACCGATTTCGATGGCCGAGCGACGCATGGTGCCACCCTTGGGCGCTTGCGGGTTGGCGTAGGCAAAGTGACTGAAGCCAGCGGGATATTTCGCCGGCTCGCCGTACACCGTCAACGCATGTTGGGGGGCCGCATTCACACCGGCGGCGCTCAATAGCAGGGCCACGGCAGTGAACAATAAAGTGGGGAACGCCAGTCGCATTGTCAGCCTTAGAGCCGGGTGGTCGATAACCGTGATTTGTACGCTACCGGCGCATCCGTCGCCAGCCGTAAAACACGTCAGAAACACGACGGCCCACCAAAAGGCGGGCCGCTGTGTTTAAAAATCAAGCACTGATCAGTCCTGACGGCTGGTCACTTCCAGCAGGTGGTAACCGAACTGGGTTTTCACCGGGCCTTGCACGACATTGATTGGCGCGCTGAATACCACGGTGTCGAATTCCTTGACCATCTGGCCCGGACCGAACGAACCCAGGTCGCCGCCCTGGCGGCTGGACGGGCAGGTGGAGTTGGCTTTGGCAACATCAGCGAAATCGGCGCCGCCTTCGATCTGGGCTTTGAGTTCGTTGCACTTTTCTTCCGAGGCAACCAGGATGTGGCGGGCAGTGGCTTTAGCCATGAGAAATTCTCCTTTCAATATTCAGTAAAGTGCGGAGCCTACCGGATTCAGTGCCCTATTTCTCGTCAAAGTTCCGGACGGATTACAGCCCGGCCTTTCTCAGGCGCTCGGCATGCTGCACATACAAGTCGATCGGGTCGATGCCTTTGCGCAGAGGCCCGGCGGTCTGGCTGAGGCTGTCCAGATGATCCAGCGGATAGTCGGAGCGGATGACCTTGCCTAAATGGGAGCTGTAACGGCCGACCAGGCCGTCATTTTGTTCCGCCTCGGTGGTGAAGTAGTGGGAAAAGGCCTGGAGAAAGCCGTGCAGGGGATCGAGCGCGTCGAGGCCTTGATCGACAAGCCCACCCTGCAACGTCCCGCTCCAGGAGTAATAACGCACGCCATTCACCACTTCTCGGCCCTTGCCACCCCAGGTCTTCGGCAGCCCTTGCGGATATTTGTCGTTGAAAGCGCCGACGCCTTCGGTGGTCAGTGCATTCAGCGCGGCAATGGCGTTTTGCGGCAGGTCTGGTTGGCCACTGAGCAACGACAGAAAGTTGGCGAACAGGGTAGCCACCGTTGACGCGACATGCTCCGGCAGGCGACCGGGGGTCAAGGCCTTGCGCAGGAAGTCGGCCAGCTCCGAACCGTGGTTCGGCCCGCTGACAGACGTTACGGAGGCGATTATTTCGGGCTCGACTGCCGCCGCGTAGCGCGTGGCGAGTGCGCCTTGGCTGTGCCCGATCAGGTTGACCTGATCGACGCCGGTTCCTTCCAGCACGCGATCGATCTGCGCCAACAACTGCTCGCCCCGTGCTTCGTTGCAGTGGGTCGCCGACAGTTGCGGGATAAACACCCTGGCGCCGGCAGTTCTGAGCGCCTGCTTGACGTCATGAAAGAGTTCGACGTTGCCGATGCGATCAAAGCCGAAGAGCCCGTGGACCAGCAGGATGGGGTATTGGGTGGTTGCATTCCGTAGCATGTTCTTTCCTTTTTCGCGGGAGTTCAGAGGTGTGAAGTTGGGCCCACTCTAAAGCACGGCGACAGCTCGGCGGTGTATGAAGAATCCGCTGTAAGTTGATGAAAACGGTATAGAAAATGTAGGAAAGTTCGAAAGAACCTGAGGTACGGTTCGGAATATTTGGACATCTTTTTGTCGTGAGCCGGGTCTGCCATTGCAACGGCCTACTCTGAACGTGCCGTTTGCCCGTCAATTGATTCGTTGTTGGGGAATCAGCCCTCGATTGAGGGCTGGCAGGTCGATAAGGGTCAGGCCGGTTTTAACGCGACGTTTTGTGTCCGAAGGCGCTTGGCAGCCTCGCGCAGCAACTGGTCGGTACCGGTCCAGCCGAGGCAACCATCCGTCACCGATACCCCGTAGCGCAACGTCGGGCTCAGCGGTTGGCAGCCTTCGAACAAATGGCTTTCGATCATCATGCCGATCAACGAGCGATCACCTTGCAGGCGTTGCTCGAGCACGTCGTTGAACACCGCTGGTTGGCGCGCCGGGTCTTTGCCGCTGTTGGCATGGCTGCAGTCGACCATGATCCGTGCCGGGATCTTCAGTTGAGTCAGGTCGCGGTTGATTTGAGCGACGCTGTCGCGGTCGTAGTTCGGCCCGCGATGACCGCCGCGCAGCACCAAGTGCGTATCGTGGTTGCCCGGCGTCGGGATGATCGCGGGGTGGCCCTGGCTGTCGACACCGAAATGCCGATGCGGATGGGCGGCGGAGCGCATGGCATCACTGGCGACCGTCACGCCGCCATCGGTGCCGTTCTTGAAGCCCACCGGCATGCCCAGCCCGCTGGCCATCTCGCGGTGGATCTGCGATTCAGTGGTGCGGGCGCCGATGGCAACCCAGCTCAGCAGATCATCGAAGTAGCCCGCTGCCATCGGTTGCAACAGTTCGGTGGCGATTGGCAATCCGAGGTGGAGCATTTCGCGCATCAGCTCCCGGGACAGCGTCAAACCGCCGGCCATGTCATCGCTGCCATCGAGCCGCGGGTCGTAGGCCAGGCCTTTCCAGCCAACGGTGGTGCGGGGTTTTTCGACGTAGGCGCGCATGACCAGCAACATTTCATCGCTGACATCGGCGGCGAGACGGGCCAGGTTGGCTGCATATTCGAGGGCGGATTGGGGGTCGTGAATCGAGCAAGGCCCGACGATCACCAGCAAACGGGAGTCTTCACCGTTGAGGATCGCGCGGACGGCGTCGCGGTGGGCGGCGACTTGCCGGGTCAGGGCATTGCTGAGGGGTAATTGCTGCTTGAGTTGCAATGAGCTGGGCAGACGCAGGGTCAGCGCTTCATTGGCAGGGCTCAGGGTCGGCAGTGGCAAGGCAGAGACGGACGAGTTCATGTTCAAGCTTCCTTGGGCTGGCGGCGGGTTCGTTCCCGCACGCTCGGCCCTACTGGGGTGTTCGACAATTGGCCGGATTGGCTGCGTGTGTGTGCTTGCCACCTGTGGGTGACCGATCGGAGGCGGCAGGCTGTCCCGAGCGGAGGCTGGTAAATCGCCAGGCGGTAAAACTGTCGTAACGGTAATAAGTGGCGTAGTTCATTTTCTGAATCCTCAAGTTGTCTGGTGTGTCGCTAAAAAATATGGGGCTGAAAAAACAAAACCCCCGGTCGGGAGGCCGACCGGGGGTTGAGAATTCTCTGGTGGCGACCCGTTTGAAGTGGGCGCCGTGTGGGTATCAGGCGCGCCAGTGGCTAAACCAATACCCAAAATAAAAGCTGATCGGAGCGCAAACGTCAGTCGCCCGGGCAGCCGAAACCGAGCGCGGGGCGCTGACGGAAGGAAGCTGTGAGTGGGCGTTGAACATGGTTTGTCTCCGATGGATGCGCCGAGCTTACTCGACGCCCGTAGGCGGATTCAATCAGAAATTGCTATCGATTGCAGGCGGCGTTTTCTATCACAGGGTTTGTGACACACTTTGCGTCTGCGCCATCCCGTTACGCCACCAGGACGAATCATGACGTCGTTGACCATCGCTGCCGCTCAATCAATTTCCATCGCTGGCGATCTCGCTGCCAATATCGCCTGGCATCAGCGCTTCATTCAGGTGGCGGCGGAGCAGGGCGTTCAGTTGCTGGTGTTTCCTGAGTTGTCGCTGACAGGCTATGAGCGTGGGCTGGCGGCCGAAATGGCCATCAAGCCCGATGCGCCGGTGCTGCAACCGCTTCGCGATTTTGCGCGCGAAGTTGGCGTGACGGCTGTCGTCGGGATGCCGATTCGGCTGTCGGACGATTCGCCCGTGCTGATCGGTGCCCTGGTCTTGGGGGGCGACGGTGCGCTGGGTGTGTATAGCAAACAGCATTTGCACGACGGTGAAGAGCTGGCGTTTGCACCGGGCACCGGTGGTTGCGCGCTGCAAATCGGTGCCGACACCGTGGCCCTGGCGGTGTGTGCCGATTTTTCTCACGCCAGCCACGCGCTTGCTGCGGCAGGGCTTGGTGCTGACTTGTACGCCGCCGGTGTACTGATCACCGAAAACGGCTACGCACCGGACACCGCGATCCTGCAAGGCTATGCCGGGACCCATTCGATGGCGGTGCTGATGGCCAATCACGGGGGCGCGACGGGGGGCTGGGAGTCCGCAGGGCGCAGTGCGATCTGGAGCGCAGGCGGTTCACTGGTGATTGCGGCACCGGGGACCGGAAACCTGCTGGTCGTGGCTCGCCGGGTTGCTCAAGGCTGGAGCGGCCAAATCGTCGCGGTCGCGGAGGTTTGAATGGGCTTTGAATGGCGTCCGGCAACCGCAGGCGACCTCGGGTTTGCGCGCGATCTGACGCGCAGCACCATGCTTCGCTACTACATTCAACATGACCTGTTGTGGCTGGATGAAGCGTTCGATGTGGCGTGGGCCGGGCGGGAAAACCAAATGATTGTGCGGGATGACGCGTTGGTGGGTTTTGTCAGCCTCAGCCGTGACGCGAGAGCCGTATACATTCGCGAATTGCACGTGCTTGAAGCCTTTAGGGGGCAGGGCGCCGGTTCCTGGGCGATCGATCAGGTATTCGCCCTGGCCTGCGGGGAGCGAAGTCCGGCGCTACGCCTGACAGTTTTTGCAACGAATCCGGCAAAAGTGCTGTACGAGCGAAAAGGGCTGAGGGTGGTCGGCGAAGACGAGTGTTTCCTGAGAATGCAGCGGGACGTGCCTGGCCAACGTCGCTGAAACACACTGCCGTCAAGCCTTTCAAGACGCATTGAAACTTTTTATCTGACGCTTGCCGCTAGGTCTGCCAGTTGCTTTTTGCTAAGGTGTCCGGCAACCCATAAGACCATATCGCGAGGTGTCTGCTTGATTAGGGTGCTAGTAGTCGATGACCATGATCTCGTTCGTACAGGCATTACACGAATGCTGGCTGACATCGATGGCCTGCAAGTAGTCGGCCAGGCTGAATCAGGGGAAGAGTCCCTGCTGAAAGCGCGTGAACTGAAACCCGATGTGGTGTTGATGGACGTAAAGATGCCCGGGATCGGCGGGCTTGAAGCCACGCGCAAGCTGTTGCGCAGCCACCCGGACATCAAGGTCGTTGCCGTCACCGTGTGTGAGGAAGACCCGTTTCCTACACGGTTGTTGCAGGCAGGCGCTGCCGGCTATCTGACCAAGGGCGCCGGTTTGCCGGAAATGGTTCAGGCCATTCGCCTAGTTTTTGCCGGGCAGCGCTACATCAGCCCGCAAATAGCCCAGCAACTCGCGATCAAATCCTTCCAGCCGACCAACGACTCGCCGTTCGACGCGTTGTCGGAGCGTGAAATCCAGATCGCGCTGATGATTGTCGGCTGCCAGAAGGTGCAAATTATTTCCGACAAGCTTTGTCTGTCGCCCAAAACAGTGAACACCTACCGTTACCGCATTTTCGAGAAGCTTTCGATCAGCAGCGACGTCGAGCTGACGCTGCTGGCGGTACGTCACGGCATGGTTGATGCCAGCCTCTGAAAATGACTGAAGTCTTCGATCCAAGCGCCTTTCTGTCGACCGTCAGTGGGCGTCCCGGCGTCTATCGCATGTTCGACAGCGATGCGCGCCTGCTGTATGTCGGCAAAGCCAAGAACCTCAAGAATCGTCTGTCGAGCTACTTTCGAAAGTCCGGTCTTGCGCCCAAGACGGCGGCGCTGGTGGCGCGTATCGCCCAGGTCGAAACGACCATTACGGCCAACGAAACCGAGGCGTTGTTGCTTGAGCAGACGCTGATCAAAGAGTGGCGTCCGCCCTACAACATTCTGCTGCGCGACGACAAATCCTATCCCTACGTCTTTCTCTCGGATGGCCAGTTTCCTCGCTTGAGCATCCATCGCGGGGCCAAAAAGGCCAAGGGCAAATATTTTGGCCCTTACCCCAGCGCCGGGGCGATCAGAGAAAGCTTGAGCCTGCTGCAAAAAACCTTTTTTGTTCGCCAGTGTGAGGACAGCTACTACAAGAACCGCACACGGCCGTGCCTGCAATATCAGATCAAGCGCTGCAAGGCGCCATGTGTGGGGTTGGTTGAGCCCCAGGTGTACGCCGAAGACGTGCGCCACTCGGTCATGTTTCTTGAAGGCCGCAGCAATGCGCTGACCGACGAGTTGTCGGCGGGCATGGAAGAGGCGGCGATCAACCTCGAGTTTGAGCGTGCGGCCGAGTTGCGGGACCAGATATCGCTGCTGCGCCGGGTTCAGGATCAGCAGAGCATGGAGGGTGGCACCGGCGATATTGATGTGATCGCCGCGTTCGTCAATCCGGGTGGTGCCTGCGTTCACTTGATCAGCGTGCGCGGCGGTCGTGTGCTGGGCAGCAAGAACTTCTTCCCGCAAGTGGGTATCGACGAAGACGTGTCAGAAGTCATGGCGGCCTTTCTTGGCCAATATTTCATCACCAGTCCTGAGCGAGACTTACCGAGCGAGCTGATCGTCAACGTGGTTCACGAAGACTTTCCAACGCTGATCGAAGCCATCGACGAATTGCGCGGTCGTGAGTTGACCATCAGCCATCGCGTGCGGGGCACGCGAGCACGCTGGCAGCAATTGGCGGTCACCAACGCCGAGCAGGCGCTCAGCGCACGTTTGGCGAACCGTCAGCATGTCGCGGCGCGTTTTGATGCGCTGGCCGAAGTGCTGAACCTGGATGAGCCGCCGCAGCGCCTTGAGTGCTACGACATCAGTCACTCCAGCGGTGAAGCGACCGTGGCGTCGTGCGTGGTGTTCGGGCCGGAAGGGCCAATCAAGTCCGACTACCGCCGTTACAACATCGAAGGCGTCACGCCGGGCGATGACTACGCGGCGATGCACCAGGCCCTGACTCGCCGCTTCAGCAAGTTGAAGGACGGCGAGGGCAAGTTGCCTGACATTCTGTTGGTGGACGGCGGCAAAGGTCAGTTGTCCATGGCTCGCGACGTGCTCAATGAACTGGCGGTCCCAGACCTGATTCTGCTGGGTGTGGCCAAAGGCGCGACGCGCAAGGCCGGTTTTGAAACCCTCTACCTCAATGATGCCGCCCACGAATTCACCTTGCGCGGCGATTCCCCCGCGCTGCATTTGATTCAGCAGATACGCGACGAAGCCCACCGGTTCGCAATTACCGGGCACCGCGCACGGCGTGGCAAAACCCGCCGCACGTCGACGCTTGAGGGCGTTGCCGGGGTCGGACCGACACGTCGCCGCGATTTGCTGAAACATTTTGGTGGATTGCAGGAGCTGTCTCGTGCCAGCATCGAAGAGATCGCCAAAGCACCCGGGATCAGTAAAAAGCTCGCAGAGTTGATTTATGCAAATCTGCACAGCGAGTAGAATGCCACCTCACCTCGTAGCCAGTTGTGCCGATGAATATCCCTAATCTGATTACCGTTCTACGCGTCCTGCTCATCCCGATCTTCATTTTGCTGTTTTACCTGCCTTACCAATGGAGCTACCTGGCGTCAGCTTCGGTGTTCGCCTTTGCCGCCGCCACAGACTGGCTGGACGGTTATCTGGCCCGTCGACTGGAACAAAGCACGCCTTTTGGTGCCTTCCTCGATCCGGTGGCTGACAAACTGATGGTGGCTGTTGCGCTGGTTTTGCTGGTGCAGGAACACGGCAACCTGTGGCTTACGCTACCGGCTGCGGTGATCATCGGCCGCGAGATCGTCGTCTCGGCGCTGCGCGAGTGGATGGCCGAACTCGGTGCCCGCGCTCACGTCGCGGTGTCGAACCTGGGCAAATGGAAAACCGCCGCGCAGATGCTGGCGCTGGTGATCCTGCTGGCCAATCCGTCGGACTTCACCTTCTGGGTTTTGCTGGGCTATGCCTTGCTGCTGGTGTCTGCAGGCCTGACGTTGTGGTCCATGGTCCAGTACCTGCGGGCTGCATGGCCGCATCTGAAGACCGACGTGGAAAAGAAATAAAAGTTTTTTGAATCAAAGGGTTGACGGGGCATCTGGATTCTATAGAATGCGCCACACCAAGACGCGGGAATAGCTCAGTTGGTAGAGCACGACCTTGCCAAGGTCGGGGTCGCGAGTTCGAGTCTCGTTTCCCGCTCCAGATGTTGCTTTTCAGAGCTCCATTGAGCGCTGCAAAGCTAGAAAATAGAGGCTTCGGCCTCTTTTTTCGTTCCTGCGATTTCTACCGAAATCTCCCAGCAGCCACGAATTTTCAGTACATCAACAAGTACCTCGAAATCCGGGTTTTGCTCGTAGCACTTTCCAGATAGATGATGCATCGCCGGAACCGTACATCTCTTCTCAATCGAACGAGAGGAGGGGATGTACCCATGCCTTTGACCGAACGGCAGTTCGTAACGCCAAACTCCACGGAAAAAACGACACCCTTAAGGACATGGATGGGTTGTGCCTGTTCATTGGTGCCAAGGGCGGAAAAAGCTGGCATTCCGTTTCTATTGGCTAGGTCGGCAGGTTCGTATCTCGTTGGGCAGTTATCCGGAAATCAGCCTCAAGAGCACTTGAGGCCTCTGCCATCCAAGCGACGAAGTGAGAGCATCACTCATCATTCCGTTGGAACTACCCACCACGCTGCTCCGTCATCTGGATTGAGGGGAGCTACGGGGAATTCGTGGCGAACCCTGACAACGCTTTTTCATTCAGAAGGCGAGGGACGACATGAATACTTCAGACAGCACTACTGGGAGTCAGGCCGATAAACCCGACTCCGCAGGGACAGAGCAGGGCTTCGAACATTTAAAAGAAAACGTTACAGACGCATTGGGCGGCGCGAGACAGCAAGCAGACGCGCAGTTTGGGCAATATCGCGACACGGCAGCTGAGCAGATCGAGGCGCTGGCGGAAGGGGCGAAATCTTTCGCCTCAGAAATCGAAAGTAAGGACGCGCTCGGCATGTCCGATTACCTTGCTGAAATGGCTGAATCCATGAGTGGCCTTGCGGGCAACTTGCGGAGGAAAAGTGCGGAACAGCTTCTTCATGACGCAGCTGATTTGGCAAGTAACAACCCCGCGCTCTTCATCGCCGGCAGTGTCGCGCTGGGTTTTGGCCTATCGCGCTTCCTGAAAGCAGGAAGCTCGCCGGCAGCTTCGTTCACTGATACCAGCGATCCGGCAGCAGGTAACCCAATGAGTCCGTCAGGTGGTTTTGGCGCTCAACGTCCCTATGAAACCTCCGTCCCATCACGCTCCGACCAAAGCTCCGGCTTGGCCACTGGCATCACCCCGCCTTCGCCGAATGAGCATGATCATCCGTCGGACTTCACAACGAACGCGACACCCGGTTCCACAAACTTGAATGGAGCACTGTGATGAACAGAGATGATCCAGATTTTCCGGGTTCAAGACCAGCGCCTGTGCCTGATCCCGACGTTTCGGTTGTCGGGCTGCTACGGCAGCTATCTCGTGAAGTACCTGCGTTGTTCACCAAGGAACTCGCTTTGGCCAAGGCTGAGCTACAAGCCAGCCTCACGACGCTTAAGGCGGGAATCGCTGGTGTCGCGGGCGGTGCAGTCGTGCTCTTGGCGGGGTTCATCATTCTGTTGATGTCTGCGGTCTACGGTTTGAGCATGGTGATGGCGCCATGGCTGGCTGCGTTGATCGTCGGTGTCGTGGTGATGATCGTAGGGTTCGCCATGCTGCAGTCCGGGAAAAAACAATTCGAACCGTCCCACTTCAAACCTGATCGCACGCTGGATGCTTTGAATAAAGATCAGGAAGCGCTGCGGAGGAAAGTCTCATGAACACTGATTTCGAAACCGAATCGCAGAAAAGCCCCGAGGCCATAGAGCGTGAAATCGACGCGCAACGGGCCAGCATCGGCAACATCGTTGATGCGCTGGAAAGCAAATTCACCCCTGGCCAGGTATTCGATCAGGCTCTGGGCTTTATGCAGAGCAACTGCACGACATTCCTGACTAACCTCGGAACCAGTGTGCGTAATAATCCAGTTCCCGCTGTGCTGACGTCAGTTGGATTGCTGTGGTTGATGATGAGCCAGAATCGCCCTCCACCCGCACAGCCTGGCTATCGCGTAGGCCCGGATCAGAACAAAGTCGGAGAATGGGCCGACGGGCTGGCAGATGGCATAGACAGCGCGCGTGACCATTTGCATCACACCACGGACTCGCTTAAGGAGGGCTACCAGACCGTCAAAGGCAAGGCCGCCAAACTGACGGATAATCTAGGTGCGGCCACCGACAATATTAGTCACGCCGTACATGATGCCAGCGACCGGTTAGTGCGCAGTACTCAAGTTATGACTAATCAATTTAGTCATTTGCTCAAGGAGCAACCCCTGATGGTTGCCGCTGCGGGCATCGCGTTAGGCGCCATGCTGGGGGCGGTATTGCCTTCGACGGCGACCGAGCAACGGTATCTTGGCAAGACCAGCGCAGGACTGGCCGACAAGGTTAAGCAACAGGCACGGGAGGGCTTTGAGGCGGTGCGCGATACGGTAACAAAGACGACTGAACACTCGGACGCAGACGCGACTACGAAAGGGGATCACCGCGCAGCATCCGATGCACCAGCTGATCTATCACGTGGATTAGGCACTTCGTAAAAGAATGAAGGGAAGACGGGAGGTCTGACACTGACCTCCCACTTTCTTCTGGTAAACGCTCAAGTCCTCTATTGTTGCTATCCGCAGTTTTCGCTCTATTTCTACCGTCACTCGATTGCGCTTTCTTTGCGTCCTGTAAATCACTGCCGACCCCATTTACACGCTTGCTCGACGAATCGATAAATGAAGCAGTGATGCCGCGTTCGGTATGACTTTGCTTTTTCGAGTTTATGGCCGCAGACCACTGCCGACGGCTCTTTAAGAATATCCATCCACCTTCTACCTTAAGCTCAATCAACAACGTTTTTTTTAAGGAAAGGGGCACAAATGGTTGCTCCAATGAAACACGTTTTTCACCACAAAAAAGTCCTGAAAGCGGTTGAGATCAACCAGTAGAAAAAAGTTTGAATCGATTGAATAGGGACCGACGACTGGTGAGGAAACGGGTAATTTGCACGGCTAAAAACCGTCGGTCGCGATTCCCTAATCTTAATAAAATTTTCCCCATCTCATCGCCTTCAGATAATTGTGGACGTCGCATTCGGTGAACCATCGATTGAGTATCGACGCCCTCTGGACCTGAGGAGATTCGTCATGTTTCTACATAACAAACGACTTCAATATACCGTGCGCGTGGCTCAGCCTAATCCAGGATTGGCCAACCTTTTACTTGAGCAATTTGGCGGAGCGCAAGGCGAGCTAGCCGCTGCGTCTCGTTACTTCACCCAAGCGCTGGCAGAAGATGATCCAGGCAGAAAGGATCTGCTCATGGACATTGCCACCGAAGAGCTGAGTCACCTTGAAATAGTCGGTTCAATCATTGTGATGCTCAACAAAGGCGCAAAGGGTCGCTTGGCCGAGGGAGTGGAGGAAGAGGGTGAGTTGTATCGTGCAATTAATGGCGCCGGTAACGACTCTCACATCACTGCGCTGTTGTACGGTGGCGGTGCGCCACTGACCAACTCTGCAGGTGTGCCTTGGTCGGCAGCTTACGTAGATACCATCGGTGAACCCACGGCAGATATGCGCTCCAACATTGCCGCCGAAGCACGCGCCAAAATTGTTTACGAACGCCTGATGAACGTTACAGATGACCCTGGTGTAAAGGAGGCCCTAGGATTTCTGATGACTCGCGAAATTGCGCATCAACTGTCATTCGAAAAAGCGCTGCACTCGATCCAGCCGAACTTCCCGCAAGGCAAGCTTCCCGGCATGCCTGAGTTCACCAACGTTTATTTCAACATGTCCCAAGGCGCAGAAAGCACTCGCGGGCCATGGAATCAAGGTGACGATTGGGATTATGTGGAAGATCCCAAGCCAGCAGTCGACGGTGGCGATGGCACGGCAACTGTGACACTGAGCGAGGGTGAAGACTCCCTGCTGATGGACTTGAAAGCTCGGACTATGTCGGACCCCGATAGTAATCCAATCACAGGTGCAGACTTGGGCGCAGGGGTTCAAGGGCGTGACGAAGCCTGATGGAGATTACCGCACGCCGTTCTGGCGTGCGGTGCTTTAACTGAAGCATTGAGGTGAACCAAATGTTTTCTAATTCGAAGGATTTTTCCGTAGTGTCCGTGGAAGGCTTTTCCCGTCTCTTCGACTCCACCGCAAAGTCGTTTGAGCGAGAGGCGCAACGTATATCGAAACTGATCCTGACCGGCGCCACAAAGGCTTCCAAGCGTTCCAGTGGAAGATAGGAGTTCCCCATGTCGGAGCAACCTGCGCCCGTTCGAACCTCTTCGTATTCCTAGTTTGACTTGGAAAAAAATGGCAGTTGGATGGGCATTTTTTTCTGGGCTTCCCTGGTGGGTGTCACTGTTTTGTTGTTGATAAGCGGGTACAGCGCCTTCACGGGGGCAAACCGGGTCAATCTGGGCTATGCATTTCTGGGAGGACTCTGCGGTTTTGGCGCGACTGCACTCGGCGCCGCCGCAGCGGTAGTCTTACGCAATGTCACCATACGTACTCAAGATACGATGCTCGGCTTTGCTGCCGGCATGATGCTCGCTGCTAGTTCTTTTTCACTCATTATCCCAGGCATCGATGCTGCGCAATCCATTTGCGGCAACAAGACGCTGGCTGCTTGTGTTGTGGTGCTCGGATTAGGTTTGGGCGTCGCGCTGATGCTGGGGTTGGAGCGGTTTGTTCCCCACGAGCATTTGGAGAGCGGACGCAAGGGCCCTGACGCTCAGCGCTTCAATCGAGTATGGCTTTTCGTTCTGGCCATAACACTACATAACTTGCCAGAAGGCATGGCCATCGGTGTCAGTTTCGCCAATGGGGATATGAAGGTGGGACTGCCGCTTACAACTGCAATCGCCATTCAGGACATTCCGGAAGGTCTGGCCGTTGCACTGGCTCTGCGAGTGACTGGGATTTTTTCTTTGCGTGCTGCGCTCATCGCCGTTGGATCAGGACTGATGGAACCTGTAGGCGCAGTGGTTGGTCTTGGCATTTCAACAAGCTTTGCCTTGGGGTATCCCGTTGCATTGGGGCTTGCTGCTGGTGCGATGATTTTTGTGGTCTCTCATGAAG
The DNA here is from genome assembly GCF_050280905.1 of Pseudomonas sp. NPDC086278. Lineage (NCBI taxonomy): Bacteria > Pseudomonadati > Pseudomonadota > Gammaproteobacteria > Pseudomonadales > Pseudomonadaceae > Pseudomonas > Pseudomonas sp. NPDC086278. The sequence goes on along the minus strand of NZ_JBNNWE010000077.1, from coordinate 8,047 downwards.
TTATTCCCGAGACACATCGAAATGGTCACGAAACTTACGCGACGCTTGGGCTGATGTTGGGGTTCGGGGTCATGATGTTTCTTGATACGGCATTGGGTTGAATATTTGACCGTATCATTGATTAGAGAGAACGAATTTCGCCCAAAATTTAACTTCACATCTAGACGATGTGATGGGCTCGCGTATGACGAACCACCGTTGTTCAGTGAACGCGAGTCGTCGCGCAAGGGGTATCGAACGGCCCTGCTATTTTCCGTTCGTACCCCTTGGATCTTCACGACGTTTTGGTTTCTGCCAGCTATCTGGTTTGTCTACATCCAGTTCACAAATCCAGGGGCTTAGATAGATTAAGTATCAAGCTTAGGACTCGTCGTTTTTTTCTGACGTGTTGCTTGAATCCAAATCCTGGTTGCTTCGACTCGCTTGGCGTCCGCGATAGCTTTGGCCTCCGTAAATTTTTTCCAGATTTCGTCCGTTTTGGCGTCAGTATCTAGAATGCTGTAAGCAAAGGCATCTAGCCGATCCGCCTCAAAGAAAAGCGCAGTCGAATGAGCCACCTCGGCGCCGCGTTGCAAGTTAGTTTCGTCGTTCGAAATGGATGCGCTCATGAGGGTGAAATCTCCGTCCAATTCAAGGTTGCGGACTCACGCCATCTCACATCAGTCACCCCATATTTTTCAGCTTGAGGTTTGGAGATGACTTTGAGTGGCGGTCTTCCAGGCTTTGGTATGGGAGCTAATCCAGCATCACAACTCGCCCAATGCCAAGCGTCTGCATTGCGCATTGTCTTTGTCCGGATGATGAAGGATTTCGGCTCCCCATGGAGCTTGTATTCAATGACGAAAAGATCAGTGTTCATGAGATCCTCCTTATGCTCATGGACAAAAGAGTGGGCGCGCCAAAAAAAATTCAAAACGTTTGTCGGGCAGTGTTAGATGCCTGAAATCCTGGTCGTTTTCCAAGTTTTCGACACTCGTAAGCAACCGAGCTGCTCGCGGTCGGAGCCTCTTATCAGCCCTCATGAACCTAAGTCGAATTTCCATACTCCATGTAGAAATCCGTCCGGCGTACATTGATTTTGGTCTCATGCATTTGACCGCCCATACAGCCTTATAGTGGTAGCGTTAGTAGTTTGTGCGCGCCAAATGTGGGGCCGAAGTCAGCGGCTTCTTTGTATACGAAGTCTGCGGCGGCAATCCATAGTCGGATCATGCATTTCTTAGCAGCGTTCGGAGGTTCGTTTTTTGCCCGTGATCTGGCCGACGGCCTCGGCCGTTTGATTCAAAAGAACGGTAAGGATCCGGCGTTCGGGCAGTCTTCATCATGTAGCGATTGGTGAGGAGTCGCGAACTAAAAATGGTGCTTTGAAATCCTACTAAGACCTTCCATTTTCTTCCGGATTATCGGGTACGTGATCTCACGACCATCCAATCATTTATCGCGTTTTTGCTGATTCTCGCGCGGTCTGGACGACATTGGTTTGGAGTGTCTAGGCATTGTTTTCGCTCGCAGTTCAAGATCCGGTATCAGCAACTGTGATTAGTGAAAGGTCAAAGTAAGTGCGCTGCTAACGCGCTTGGCTGACAGGTAGCTATCGAAGGCAAAACAGCCTGATGAAGCTAGGGCGTAAAGCCCTAGCATGTAGCAGATGTCACTTTTTCTTTTTCGCCGGCTTTTCTGCCTTCTCTGATTTTTTAGCCTTTTCTGGCTTGCTATCAGCTTTTTTTGCAGATTTCTTTGGTTCGGCATCTTTTTTCTTGTCTTTCTTTTCGGAAGATTTAGAAAGAGCCGAGGCCGCAGCTGATTTCTTTGCCGGTGATGACTTTTTGTCCTTCAATTCCTTGCTGGCTTTCGAAGCATCACCTTTGCTTTTCTTCTCGTCTTTAGCCATGTTGCCCACCTCTCGGAGTATGCCGGTATTGGCAAAATGCCCGTGGAATTCTCCACAAGCTGTTCATTAGGCGAGCGTGCCTACAAGCGGTTCAAATTTTTTGAGGCATCGAGATCGGCTTTGGGGGATGCGCCAGGCCTGGACATCTTAAATAGATCACCCGCTACGCCTTGTAGTCCAATGCTGGCCAATTGAAATTTTTACCGACGGCATCTGAGGAAAATTTGGCGCCTACGCTTCGCATAGCCATGCCAATAAATGTCGCAACTTCGACATGGAATGGTATGCGTCCGGCCAAGTCATCTACCCAGCCTCGCAAAGCCAAGACATGGTGTGCACTTGCACCTTCGTGTCGGGCGTCGCGATAAACCTCGACATCTATAGATAGCTATCCTTCCACTGCCTTATAGACAATGTCGCCCTCTTTGATCGTTTCGAGAACTTGGATGTCCTTGATAGTTGCAGGGGCAACCTTGGTAGGATCTTTGTTCAATATAACGAAGTCTGCGAGTTTGCCTGGCTGCAAGGTTCCTTTGCTCCCTTCTTCAAAATATTGATAAGCCGCAGAGGCCGTAATGGACTTCAAAGCCACGTATGGGCTGATGCGCTGGTCAGGCCCAATCACCTCTCCCGAGCGGCTGGTGCGGTTGACCGAGGCAAAGACGATCATCATTGCGCTAGGTGTGGCGACAGGCGCGTCGTGATGCTCAGTGAAAAGCATTCCGCGTTTGATGGCAGAGGCGGCAGGATCCCAACGAAATGCGCGCTCTTTGCCCATTGTCACGTCGCGGTGCCAGTCCCCCCAATAGAACGTCTGCATGCCGAAGAAAGACGGGATGATGCCCAGCGTTTTCATCTTGTCCAACTGATCTTCACGAACAGCCTGAGCATGAATCATGACTGTACGTCGATCACCTTTGCCGTACCTTTTTTCGGCTTTTGCCACGGCTTCGATGAACGCATCGGACGCTGCATCGCCATTGCAATGGGCGAGCACCTGCCAGTTACTTTTGAACGCTTGATTGACCAGCGCTTCTCTATCTTCAGCTTTGGGAATTGCAGGGTAGCCTTTGTAATCGGCTGGCTGGCCTGGCGGCGGAACCTTGTATGGTTCTGTCATCCAAGCAGTGCGGCCTTGGGGGGAACCGTCCAAGCTGAGCTTTACCCCAGCGACCCGGAAGTGGTTGTCATACTCGGCACTTGGAGAAACCGTTTTCATGAAAGCCTGCTCCGCCTGAAGATCAGGATAGGCTGCCACATCAATTTTCATCTTTTTCTGGCTGGCCAGTTTTTGCCAGGTCTCTACTTGTGCTTTGCTGGCTCGACCTTCCTGGGCCGTGGTAAATCCATACTGTGCGTAGTAATCGGCACCAGCCAAGGCAATCTTTTCATTCACCGAAGGATCAAAAGTAGCCAACAGTTTGAAGACTGGGGCGAAAAACGCCATTTCCTCAAGCACGCCGTCAGGGGTTTTACCATCGCTTGTACGACGAATCACGCCGCCGGAGGGATCGGCGGTCTTTGCCGAAATGCCGGATATTTCCAGCGCTTTATGATTCATCACTGCCAGGTGAGCTGACTGATGGATGATGACAACAGGCAGTTCGGTAGAAACTTGGTCAAGATCATCTGCGGTGGGATGGCGCTGCTCAGCCAATTGAGAGTCGTCATAGCCAAATCCGACAATCCATCCAACCTTATCGATAGCGACAGCGTTTTTTTGCTGCCAGTTTTTCAACGCTTCCACCACCGCTGGAATGGAATTGCCCCCGCCATCCGGAGGTGGCAGCAGGTTAGCGGACAGTTTCTGGAAACCCGTAGTCCAGGCGTGACCATGCGCATCGATAAATCCCGGAAGAAGCACCTTACCTTGCAAGTCAACAAGGCGGCTGTGATCGCCCTGATCCTTCAGAACATCAGCCTTGTTTCCAACAGACAGAATCTTTCCGTCTTTCACGGAAATCGCCTCGGCATAGGAGGGACTATCACCTTCCATGGTCAAGATAGAGCCGCCGAAATAGACGGTGTCCGCCACTTGAGTAGCCGCCTTAATGGATGCAGCGCTGAGGCCGCTGAACGGAAAGCTGAATACAAACATCCCAATGGCTGCCCATTGAAATGCGATGCTTTTTTTAGGCGTTCTTCCCGGATGATTTTCTTTCAGTTGAATGCGCTTCATAGATCATTCCCTAGATGGCACTGACTAAGTCCTAAGGCCAGGTCGAAATCGACCGCTCCTGTCCGCTTGGCAGTAAAGACCAAGGATTGAAGAGATGTAAAATAAAAGGGTGGCGGACGATCTGGCCGCTCGGATTTCTGCGAGTGTTCTCGTAAGCAACTGAGTGTCACAGGTTGTGCGACGGCACCCAGTTTAATCCAACGTCTTGGCGATGGCCGATCCCTCAGGCACAAGCTGCCTCTGGACGATCATCCAGGTATGAAGTGCGTCGATGATCGGCGCTGTTTTTTCCTGCCGTATTCGCTGCCGGACATCCGGTTCCAGCTTGCGTGCCTCTCGTTCAACTTCATCCAAGTCCACGATGTAGTGCAGCGCTTTTTCGGCGATCTGGCTCTTGTTGGTCGCGTGCAAGTCGAAGAACTTTCGGCGTGCATGGGCCATGCAGCCGATCTCCGTGACACCCAGTTCAAAGCCTGCCTTGTAACCAGCGAAGTCATCGCAGACCAGCTTCCCGTTCCAGTGGCCAAGGAAGTTTCGAGCATGTTCGCCAGCATGGCTCGGGCTGAAGTCGTAAACGACCGCAGCCAGATTGGAGAACTGACTGGTGGCATAGGCCCAGACGTAAGCGCGATGTGTTTTCTTCGCGCCTGGCGTCAGCATTTGTACCGGCGTTTCGTCAGCGTGGACAACTCACTACGACTACGCCTTTTGAATGAGGCACTTCGATTCGAATCGTGGCCGGAAGAACTTGAGGGGCTGCTGTCGAAGACAATGCCTTGACCGGAATAAAGGCAGTTTGCAGTGCCAGATTTTTCTGCGCATGCACCCGAATCCATTTATGGACAAGGTTTGCATTGAGGTTGTGGGTCAAGGCGACATTGGCAATCGAGGTGTCAGCCTGCGTACCCATCGGCGATGACCTGGGCCTTGAAGGACTTGGAATAGGAACGACGTTCTTGTGGCATGGGCGTCCGCTTGAAGAGGCCAAAAAATGGTATCCACTTAAATTTAGGTGGACACCATCGCCTTAAGCGATGGCATCAGGAAGGTGTGTTGCCCAGACGGTTACAAAAATAGAGCCGCAAGATTCGGATACTTGCGGCTCCTAAGCTTCAGTAATGCCGTGAGGCTATGTAGCCAGAACACTGTTATCGATAACGCTCTCTGGCATGGCCGTATGATTATCACCAGGCGTCAGAATGACCTTCCTGCAATCCTCTTCTTTCTTGTCGAAAATCTTGTAGCCCTCAGCGGCTTGTTCGAGCGACATGCGATGGCTGATGATGACTTCCGGCGCAAGGCGACCCGTCTCGATGTGGCCGAGTAGTTCTGGAAGAAAACGCTGCACATGTGTCTGTCCCATTTTGAAGGTCAACCCCTTGTCGAAAGCGTCACCAAATAGAAATCCGTGAATGAAGCCTGAGTACACTCCAGGCACACTCACGACTCCGCCGCGTCGAACGGCTGCGATACATTGGCGTAATGCCTTGCCGCTACTGCCTTCAAGCTTGAGGGTCGCAAGTACCGTTTCGGTGGTGCTGCCTTTGGCTTCAAAACCTACCGCATCCACGACACCATCCACGCCCCGCATGCCTTTGGTTTGTCGAATGATCGTGTCTGCAGGATCATCGTCTTCGTCGAAATTTATCGGAATCACGTCGTAAGTTTTCTGTGCATAAGCCAAGCGATAGGCGTGGTGATCAACCATGAAAATCTGATCCGCACCCAGCATTCTCGCGCAGGCTGCGCTCAACAATCCGACCGGCCCTGCACCGTAGATGGCAATGCTTGAACCAGCGCCAATGCCGGTGTTTGTCACTGCCTGGAAGGCGGTCGGCAAGATGTCCGAGAGGAACAGGACCTTCTCGTCCGACAGCGTCCCAGGGACTTTGAAGGGCCCAGTATTGGCTTTGGGTACACGCACGAACTCGGCTTGGCCTCCGGGAATGCCTCCATACATGTGGCTGAACCCGAATAGCGCGGCACCTGGTGGAATGGTCTTCTTGTTCAGGATCGCTCCACGCCCCGTGTTGGTCGTTTCACACGCAGCAAACAAATCCAGCTGGCAGAAAAAGCAACTACCGCAAGCGATGACAAAAGGGATTACGACACGGTCCCCCGGTTGCACGGCAGTAACCGCTGCGCCGGTTTCCTCGACGATGCCCATGAACTCATGGCCGAAGATGTCGCCATGTTCGACTGTCGGAATTTTTCCGCGATAAAGATGAAGGTCGGAACCGCAAATCGCGGTGGCTGTTACCCGAAGAATGATGTCGTCACTTTCCTCAATGATAGGATCTGGGACAGTGTCCACTTTGACGCTATGCGCGCCGTGGTAAGTGAGTGCTCTCATGACGTCCAGCCCCTTTCGATAGTTAGATGGTAATTGGGAGAGGAGCAATGCAGGCGGTTAGTTCAGAGAGATGGAAGGGGATGTGACTAGCGGTCTGAAGGGCGCGGTACCTTCGGTCCGTCTCACCGAAATTTATTTAAACGTTCTGCGAGGGGCGAACCTCAAACAGATACGAGCCTGGATGGCTCGCGTGAGTGACCTCATTAACCCGCAGAAATGCGGGTTTTTTTTTGGACACAAAAAGGCCCGGCATTTAGCCGGGCCTCTTTAAGCCAGTTATGCCGCCAGACTTGAACTTGAAAGCGCTTTTTTGTATGCCGCTTTCATGTCTTCCATCTGCTGTCCGAGCTCATTCAGCTTGGCCTTGCCGAGGAGTTTGTTTGCTTGAGGAAACATCTCTGTTTCTTCTTCCTCGATATGATGCTCCAAGAGTTCCTTGACCACTTTCACACGGCCAGAAAACTCTGGCGTGCCAGGATCTGTCGCTTTCAGATCCGGGAGTACCAGAGAGTCCACAGTACGGTGCTCTTCCTTCGCTTCGTAATACATTATGTCCTGTTCCTTACCCCCAGCCTCTTTGAAGGCTGGGTAGAGGATTTCTTCCTCCAGTTTGGTATGGATGGTGATCTCCATCTCTAGCTTGGCCAGCAATTCAGTGCGCTTTTTGATGCCGCGCTCAGTCGACTCACTAAGTTGGGTGAGGATGGCTTTAACGCGCTCGTGGTCTGCTTTCAAAAGGTCAATGGCGTTCATGTCGGATTCCTCAGTAATCACGGTTAGACGCGCGTCGATCAATGTGCCAACGCTACGCACAACAACAAATTGCATGGGGCGTGCCAACAGCCATCACCATTCAAACTTCAAATTATTCAATGGTTTGTACGATTTTTAAGGTTTCATATTCGGGTGTTTTGCATGGTTGACGGCTTCGCGGATTGCAGATTACGGGAATCACCGTTGTGCCTGATTCCAAGTGAGTAGACGTACGAGAAAACGTTCTAATCTATGCCTCTGGGCGATCATCCAGACATGAGGTGCCTCGATGATCGGCGCGGCTTGTCCTGCCGTATTCGCTGCCGGATACACTCCAGCTCGCGTGCCTCTCGTTCAACTTCGTACAAGGTCGCTATGTAGTGCAACGCTTGTTCGGCGACCTGGCTCTTGTTGGTCGCGTACAAGTCGAAGAACCTCCGGCGCGCGTGAGCGATACCGCCGATCTCCGTAACGCCCAGCTCGAAGCCTGCCTGTAGCCAGCGAAGTCGTCGCAGATTAGTTTGCCGTTCCAGCTGCCTAGAAAGTTCCGTGCATGTTCGCCAGTGCTGCTCGGGCTAAAGTCTTAAACGACCGCCGTCAGATCAGAGAACTGGCTGGTGGCATAGGCCCAGACGTTAGCGCGATGGTTTTTCTTCGCACTTGGCATCAGCATTTGTACCGGAGTCTCATCGGCGTGGACGACACAGTGTGTCAGCACGGCTTCACGTAGGGCTAGCGACTAGCGGTTGTATTCGCCAGCGATCTTCGTCGGTCATTTCCCGAGCTGTCGTTTGATTTCGTACAAGCTGCCAATTGAGTGCAAACGTCTGTTCGGCCAATTGGCTTTTGTTCGTTGCGTGCGGATCGAAAA
>NZ_JBNNWE010000076.1:0-29127 GCF_050280905.1 Pseudomonas sp. NPDC086278 | reverse complement strand
CGGCGCACCATCGATAGTCGGGATCGTCATGTTGGCATCCTGATCGCGGATGACCTGCACGTTTAATGTCAGCGGCTCCGATGGAATCCGCGTGCCGCCCAGTATGACGGTGTAAATCACCGTCACTGCTTTGCCCAGGTTAAACGCCACCACCGAGTTCGGCAGCGGGATTTCCTTGATACCCACCGTGCCCACCGTCACCGGCGCCGTGGTGTGTGAACCACCGGCCGGGGTGCCCGTTGCACCGGTCCAGGTCACGCTGATTTGGTCCGTGGCGAGCATGCCGGTGTAGTGCGGCACCACCACCGTCAAGGTGTCCTTGGACTTGATCGGGTTCAGGGTTTTACCGTCGGGCTCAGCTTCCTTGACACTCGGCGGCTTCAGTTCCAACACCGCCCCCACCACAAATTCCAACGGATTCGAATAACTGGTGGTGTTCGTCTCAAAACGCAAGATCCGGTAGCTGACGCTCAGTTTTTCCCCGCGACGCGCTTCGAAGTATTGCTGCACAAACGCGGCATCAAGCGGGAAGTCCACCGCCTTGCCGGCGCTCAGTGAATTGAGTGTTTTTGAGTCTTCGGCGAGCAAGGCGCCTTTCTCATCGCGCAGTTGCCAGGTCACGACATCCTTGGCCTTGGTCGGGTTGGTGACCGGGCTGGGGCAGGTGACCTTGCTGACGCCACCGGGCAAATCCTTGGGTTCCAGCACGCCATTCTGTTCACCGAGAACGATGGGTTTGACCAGTTCGAACTGCGCTTCGCCGACGTTCAACCGCGTGGCATGCAGCGATTCGCGTCTGATGATCGTGCCGTCTTCGTCACTGAGCAGCGTGTACCACAATTCCAGCGTGCCGCCTTCGAGGGTTTTGAGGTGTTTGCCCTCAACGGTGACGATGAAACCCTCGGGATCGTTGGCTTCCTCGGCGCTGGGAAAGAACCAGTCCAGTTCCGGGTCGTAAGTGGTGTTATCAGGCCGGGTGCCGAACCATTTGAGTTCGATCGCATTGTCGGCGGTGATCAGCGGGTCATACGGAATGCGAATGCGCGTGTTCGGCAAGTCGGGGTCAAGGGCGCCGCTCTGTTCGTCCTCGGCAATCGGCGCCGCCAGGCGTTTGGGTTCACCGATGATGTTGATGAAGCGACCTTTGGAGCGCTGAATGAGAACGCCGCCGCGCTCCAGTTCGTAGGAAAACATGCCCTGGGTTTTTGCCAATGCACGGCCGGCCGCGTTGGACAGGAACACCTCGACCACCACGGGTGGTTTTTTCTCGATGGCCTGGCGAACCTTGACGTCGATGGTTTCACCGTCAAGCGTGGTGCCCTTGAGGCTCATGACGATGACATCGTTTTGCTGGAACTCGGCCGATGCCGCCCAGACCTGCAAGTGCAGCGGTTCATCGCCGAGGGTGTCGAGGTCGAGCACGTTGCCGTCGGCTTGCTGAAGAATCGGAGCATCGAGTCGCGAATTACCGGTGTCGATGACGATGCGGGTTTCCTTGCACCAGTCCTCGGACTGGTTGAGGACCCGGTCGCGAATCATGAAGGTCACGGCCAGGCCTTCGATACCGGAGTCCCCGGCCGCCAGAATCGTTTGTTCGTCGATGTGCACCTTGATCGGGTTAGCGACGGGGTTGCCGATCTGCGCCTGGGTGACCGGCGCGGAGAGCACCAGTTGGCCGCCCCAGCTCGCGGTGATCACATCGCCCACGGCGATGTTTTCGTAGGGCTTGCCGCTGCCGGGCTGGCCCTGGATGAGGAGGTCCACGCCGTTTTTGGCGCTGTCCTTGTCGACGCCATCCTGGACGATCTCCGCCGGCTCGAAGGCCATCGACAGATTGGAATGCCCATAATCCGGGTCCGTATCCTGGCCACCGGGTATGTCGAGTTTGGCGTCAAGCTCAAGCGGCGGAGTGAGGAGTTCGGGCGCCTGATTCAGCCGCGTCACCCGATAGGCCAGCGTCGATGGTCCGGTTTGCAGGCGAAACGGGGCAACGAACAGGGTGGCGCGTTCAGTCAGTTCGGCGGGGTCGGTGATGGTGGTTTGATCGACCACGTTGTTGGTGATCAGCAACTCGACCTTGTCGCCCAGGCTCTTGTTCGACCAGACGGGAATCTGCACTTTCAGACCCTTGTCAGGAAAGTTGAGCTGCGCGGCGGCGAGGTTAATCCCCCACTTGCCAGACGTTAGCTCGATGGCGCCGGGGATTTCCGGTTCGAGCAAGGCGAGCGGGCTGAGGTTTTTCAGCGGCTGGATGAGCATGGGGGGGCACTCCGGGCGGTGGACCGCGATGGAGTGATTTAAGGCTTGGGGCGGGAGGGTTGGCTACTGTCAGAAATAACAGGTTGGGGGTGGTTTCCGATGGGCGGTAGTTCGAGGCCGACTGTGTGTTAGACGTCCACGCTCAAGGATCCCCATCCGCGCTGTCCATTGGAGCGGACGGGGCTCTCAGTTGATCAGAAGTCTGTGCCGAAGGTTTCGATCATCAGGTTGGGCATTGATGCCAACCTGAGAATTACCGAATACCCACCACATTCGACCAATTACCTTTTGTAGGCAAAGCGCCTTCACCGCCCCTGACCAGATACAGGACTTTTCTGCCTGCAAACGGCCAAAAAGCGTTGCTGGCGTCGGTTGACCAGTAATGGTGATCACCCATGGGCCAGCGGGCGCCGTAGGCCGCATAAATCTCGTAGAGCTCACCCATGCTTGGAATGCGCACGCCATTGGCGCCAGCGGCAGCGTTCGCCTGGTCCCAGTTCTGGTTTCCAAGGCCGAAGCAATGGACCACGTTCGTCACTGTCACGGTGTAACTCTTGGACTGGTTAGCCGCATCTCTGGCGGTGATAGTGGCTGCCCCCCGGCCACGGACAGTGACAAGACCTGCCCCGTCGACAGCGGCGACGGCGGTGTTGCTGGAGGTATAGGTGTAACCCGGCCGGCCACCGGAGGCCACGTACTGCACCGAGTTGCCCGGACCGAACGCTGGCAGCACCCCCGCGCCCGGAATGATGTACGTCTTGGCACCCAATGTGACTGGGTTGGTATTGAAATTCAGAGGCGGCAATGGAGCCTCTCTGGTGAAGCTTCGCGTCGTAGAGTTCTGTCCGGTGGCCAGCGCCTTGGCGTATACCGCGTGTGCGCCAATGGCAACGGCCAACGTGGTGGCCCAGGAGCCGTTTGTTCCGCCCTGCACGGTATGTTTGGGGCCATTGTTGTCATAGATCTGCACATCATACGAAGGCGTCACCGCACCCGTCAGGCTGACAGTGGCGTCGGTGGTTTTGCCGCCGTTGATCAGCTCTCCGCCTGAATGCCTGACCGACGTCAGCGTCACTGTCAGGTGCAGCTTGGCCGTAAAGACATGCGCTGGAGACTCCAGCTGTTCACCGTAAAGCGCTCTGGCTTTAATGGCGTACGTCTTCTGGCCAAGGCTGGCCAGCTTGGTGGTTCCGTTGCCGTTGCCATCGAGGGTAATGGGATTGCCGATGGCAGAGGCGCCATCGTAAAGCTGGACGCGTTGGTTCGGGTCCGCGTTGACGGTCACCGTGACTTCAGTGTCGAAGGTCGTCCCGTTATGGGCGACCGGGCCTTTGGAGTCGTTGAGCGCAGTAATTTTCGGTTCGGTGGCAACGCCGAGGGTGAATGTCCTGGGCTTGCTGTTTTTTTCATCGGCGTCGTATTGGGCAATGGCTATGACGCGTTGCAAGCCTGCGACCAGTTCCACGGACAGTTCCCATTTACTGGCGGAATCGACAATCGGCGTGCCTTTAGATTCGCCGTTAATCTGCACCTCGACTTTTTCACCCCGTGTAGCGGTGCCGTGGATCGTCACGCGCTTGTCGTAGGTCAGGCCTGCTTCGGGAATGTCGTCCAGTTGTGGGTTTTTCACGCTGGTGATAATGGGGGTCACGTAGTCATAGCGCGTGCGGACAGTCAGTGGCAGGCTCGGGAAGTCGATTGCAGTTGCCTCATCCCCGCCGTCCTCGAAGACCACCTTGCACCTCACGGTGGCGTCCGAACCATGGACCAGTTTCAACAACTCCGTTCTGAGCAGCGTTTCATTCAGGCCTTGGGTGACTTGCGGGTCGCGGACCTCATGGCCCTCGAGCAAATCGATGATGTAGACGCCGGCGCTGGTACGGCCCTCGACGCTAAGCCAGACGAGCTGCCTGGCTGCGATAAACGGCCAGGCCTTCACCAGGACCCTGGCGTCGCCCGTAAACTCCATCAGATCCAGTACGTCATTTTTCGCTTGCGGAACTTCAGGTCTTGGCAGCTCTTTTTCAGGGTCCTGAAAGCTCAGTATGTTCAGCGACAGTGCTTCGGACAGGGTCCACAAGTTATAGCGTCGCACTGCATAGCTGACCGAGACCTCACGACGAATATTGGCGCCGACCACGGATGCGGGCAGGTGAAACGTGACGGTGCCGGAGGTCTCGGCAGGCTTTTCGAGATCTTCCGAGGAGCCGGCCCCGGGCGTTCCCCGCCATTTCAATCCGAGTATGTCGAGCGTTGCATCCATAGACGCGTAACTGCACTCGATATCAACACCCCCCAGCGCATCCATCGGATTCAACGTGCCGCTGGACGCTTGTACAACCGTGGGAGGCAGCAACCGCCCCAGCGGTTCTCCGACCATTACCTCCAACGGCGCCGAGTAGCTGTACTTACCGGTTGCAGCATGCAGGAGGGTATAGATGACGGTAACGTTGTAGCCGATATTGGCGGAGACGAATCTTGCATCTACCCGGAAGCGCACCGGTTTGTCGGCAGAAAAGCTCGTAATCGGTACGCTGCCTCTAGTTGTGCCGAAGCCTGTAACACCAATCCAGTGATAGGTCAGGATATCGTCCTTGACCCAACTGACCGGTTTGATGAGCACATGAGCCTGGGTGTAAACCTGAGACGGGTCGATCACCCCGTCCTTGGCTTCCTCGACTTCCGGCGCCGGCAGCGTGGCCTTCAGCGACCCCACCTCGACCCTGAGATAGTCCGACTCGCTGACACCGTGCTGGCCTGTGGCGTCATTGGACACTCGGTAATACAGCTTGAGGCTGCCGTTGTTCAACGCCCGGATATGCTCGCCCCACACATAAACCGTAACGCTGCCCGCTTTCTGTTCGTCGTCGCTGACTGCATGTTCCTCTTCATGCACATACGGCGATGCGTCTGATTTTGTGCCCTCCCAGATCAGATTGATGAAGTCGCCGTTAGCAATGGTCGGGTAACGGATCACCACGGTCGCCATCATGGCATCGACGGGCAGGACCGCCCCGATCACTTCATTGATCGTCGGCGCCGGCAGTTGCGCAGGATCGCCGATCACATCGACGAAGGCGCGTTTTGAGAAGAGGGGCTCGCTGCCGTCTTTTTTATGCAACTCATAAGCGGCGTCGAGGGTGCCCATGGCAAAAAGGCTGACGAACTCGAACGCAATGGATGTTTCGAAAATGTAAGGAGGGTTGCCAACCGTGGCCTCTGCGGTAAAGGTCCGTGGGGCGCTTCCTGGAAGCGGCGTGCCAATGACCCTGATCTTGAGGGTGTCGCCGGGGGCGAACGCGTCGCCACTCTTGACCAGGATTTGCAGGGTAGCGGCTTGGTGGTCGAGGTCCTTGAGATGAATTTGCCCGTTGTCAGCGTCCTTGAAAATGGCGGCATCCAGGCGCGCGGCGCCAGCTTCAACTAACAGGGTGGTTTCTTTTGACCATTTTTCACTGTAGTTCCACAGCTCATCGTGCACTTCGTAATGTATTTGCATCTTGTCGGCGTCGCCGGCGGTCAAGATATCGGCGGGCAGGGCGGTGACCACAATGTCGACGGCGCCATCCACTTCTGCCTGGGACAACTCGTGCGGCAGAAGAAACACGCTGCCCCAACGCACCTGAATAACATCGCGCAGGGCGATGCCCGGATACGCCTTGATGGTCATCGGCACACCCTTGGCCGCCCACTCTTTGGTGACACCGTTGTCGATCACATCTTGCGGCAACCCGACCATCTCAAGCGCCGAATGCCAGGGCTTGTGGGGTTCCTTGTCGGGGCCAGCGGGCTTGTCCAGTTTGACAAGCAGTTTCAATTTGGCCGACGGGTCGTCGGGTACGGTTTCACCTGCACGGGTCAATTGGTAGTAGCACTCCGCCGTGCCAGGCACTACGTCGGTTGTCGGCAGGAAAAAGAACAACCGTTGGTCAACTTCTGCAGGTTTTACTTTCAGCGTCTGGAGCAACGTGTCATTCCAGAACACCTTTAGCTCATCATTGACCGCCATGCCCGGGTACGGATCGATCACGCAGAACATCCCCGCACCATTTTCTTCGACGACGGCAATGTTGACGCCGCCATCGGCGTCCACCACAGGACGGACCATGCCGGCGATAAAGAGTGGCCACAACTGCAGCGGCGATACGAAAGAGGCAAGTTCCTCGCGGGGAATAAACAGGAATCGGCGGAAAGAGGTCATGGTCAGCTCCATTTGGAGGCACGGGTGTAATACGGCGGGCTGCTCCTCTTTTATCCAGTTAATCGCCTGCGGGCTACTGTCAGATCTGACAGGTAGCGACAGGTTTAAGACGAATGGTCGCGCTCCTTACATCGGCTCCGGCGGGCCGATCAAACGACCCATGACCCCAAACAGTCCCAACTCTCGAATGACCTCCAGTTCCCCTTTGGTCTCGACCATTTCCGCAATCAACGGTAAATCAATGCTGTTGGTTGCCCGGAAAATCGCATCGATGAACAGTCGCTTGTCGGTCTGTTTATCAATGCTACGGATGTATGCCCCGTCAATCTTCAGGTACGCCAGGCCCAACTGCGTCAGGTTGCCAATCTGACTGAAACTGCCGCCGAAATGCTGTAGGCCGATGCGGTAACCGGTGTTGAGCACGGCATGGCTCATGCTTTGCAATTCTTGCGGCGGTGGCAGTTGGCGTTCGTCGATTTCCAGGGTCAGCAGCGGCGCCAGTTCGGGCAATGAGTTGAGTAAGTCGAGCAACTGTTGCAGCGTTGCCGGGTTGCGCAGGGTGCTGCCCGACACGCTCAACGCCAGCGGCCAGCGGTTGACGACGAGGTAATCGAGGGTCGCCTCGAGCATGGCCAAGTCGAAACGTGCGGACCAGCCAAGACGCTCGATCCACGGCAGGAAATGCCCGGCGGCGATGGCTTCGCCCTGCGGGTCCAGCAGTCGCGCCAAGACTTTATGGTGCAGCACCTGGCTGGTGTCGGCGCATTTCACGACCGGTTGGAAATACAACTGCAGTTTGCCGTGGGTCAGGGCGTCGTCGATCCAGCTGCGCCAGTCATGCTGGGAGTGGTTTGTCAGCGTGTCGGAATAAGCCAGGTGTTTCCACGGCCGTTCGGGATGCTGCTGCGCCTGGGTGAGGGCTTGATCGAGTCGCAGCAATACATCGCCGGGCGGTTCGCCGGGTTGATACGCGACGATGCCGAGATGCGCCACCGGCATGCAATCGCTGGCGCCCGTCAGGCGCAGATTTTCCAGGGTGGCGCTGATTTCCCCGGCGAGGCGGGCGGCGTCGCTGCTGTCCAGGCCCGGCGTCAGCAGGCTGAATTCGCCGCCGCGATTGCGCGCCGCCAGCCAGGTACGCCGCTGCGGCTGTTGCGTCAGGCGCTTGAGCAGTTCGCCGACGGTGCTGATCAATGCGTCGGTACGCTGGCCACCCAGGCGCTGGTTGAGGCCGATCAAGTCGTTGATCCGCAGCATCAGCAAATGGCCGTCGCTGCTCTGTTCACTGATCAATAAATGGTCGGCCAGTTGCTCATCCAGCAAGCGCCGGTTGGCCAAACCGGTGAGGCTGTCCTGATAGGATTCGGCGCGCAGTTTTTCGCTGCGAGTCACTTCTTCGGCGAACAGTGCCTTGAGCTTTTCGACCATCTGATTCATGGCCAGGACCACGCGTCTCAACTCAGGCGTGCGCGGCAATTTCGGCAGGCTCAGAAACTCGCGTTTGCTGATGGCTTCGGCCTGTTTGACCATTTTGTCGAGTGGGCGCAATTGCCGCCGTAACAGCCAGCCGCCGAACACGGCGCTGAGCAAGCCGCAGATCAACAGCCAGATCAGGCTGCCGACCGTGCTGTCCCAAAGTTTGGCCAAGGCGAATTGTGGATTGCTCAGCACTTCGACCCGCGCCACCTGCTCCCAGCCACGCATGATCAACGCGTCGCCCCCTTCCGTTTGCAGGTTGACCAGGCTCACGAACCAGCCAGGCACGCCTGCGATTTGCGCCGATGCGCTGCGCTCGACCAACACGCTGTCATCGGCGATGTTGACGACCCGAATGCTGCGGAAATAACCACTGTCGAAAATCGAGCTGACCATCAACTCGGTCATCGCCGGGTCGTCGATTTGCGCGGTCAGCGACAGGCCCAGCGCGGTGGCGGCGTCCTGGGCGTGGGAGCGCAACTGGCCGAGCATCTGTTCGCGAGAGCTTTCCAGGCTGACAAAAAAACTGCCGCCGAACGCCACCAGCAAGAACAGGCAAATGGCGAGAAACAATTGTTTGCGCAGTGACATAAAACGCTCCTTGCAACGGCCGCTAGCCTTCGCCCACGGCGAATCCTTCGGCTTGCATTTTTTTCAACACGTCCTGCCAGCGCGACAGCTTTTTCGAGTCGCTGCTGCGTTTTCCACCATTAGCCCCCGGCAAATACAGGCCTTCGGCATTGAAGGCGTACACCGGCAGCAGGTCTTTGCGTTGGGAGGCGGGGCGGATGTCGTCGATCAGGTTGTCGAGCACCAACGGTTCGGCCGTGGGGCTGCTGTAGAAGGTCAGCACCATGTGTGCCTGGTTCTGGGTCAGGGCCTTGACGTAGGTGATGCGCAGTTTTTCGCTGGGAATGCCGAGTTGGCGCAGGCTGAAATATTTCGCCAGGGCGTAGTCTTCGCAGTCGCCGGCGCCCTTGATCAGCGATTCTTCCGGCGTGGCCCAGTAATCCGTCTGATGCCAGATGCGCACGTCGTCCTGAAAGCTCAGTTGTTGATTGAAGAAGCGATTGACCGCGTTCAGTTGCTCGCGCTCGGGTTGGCTGGTTTCGCTTTTGAGCATCTGACTCCAGGCCTCGATTCTTCCTTGAGCGGGGCCGAGAGGGCCGTAGCGTTTTTCGGCGATGTGCAGAATCTGCGAGAAGTCCCAGTCGGCCCAGACACTGCTGAGCCCGGTCAGCAGAAACCCCGCCAGCAGCCATCCGCCGAACCGAAGTCGGAGCGTTGACCCTCCTGGACTACGCCGGCGACGGGACATGTCTGGCTGCTCACGTGCAGATGCGTGGAGTCTAGGCGGTGTTTTCAGGGAGGCGGGACAAATCGTCGGTTCGCAAGTGCTACCGGGATCGAGGGGTTCTCAGGAATTGCGCAGGGTTTTCTGCTTGAGGATGTAAAGGGTCACCAGCACTGCGCTGGTCAGCATGAACCCACGGGCCCACGGCAAAGGCACCAGGTAGCAGGAGAACAAGATGCTCGCCCACATCAGCCCGATGGCGTAGACCTTGCCCTTGAGCGGAATGCCGTTGCCGTCGAGGTAGGCGCGAATCCACGGGCCAAGTCGTGGATGTTCGACCAGCCAGTTATAAAAACGCGGCGAACTGCGGGCGAAACAAGCGGCCGCCAGCAGCAGGAAAGGCGTGGTGGGCAATACCGGCAGGAAAATCCCGATCACTCCCAGCGCCACGCTCAGCCAGCCGATGGCCAGCAGCGCGTAACGCAAGATCAGGGAGCGGTTGCCTATGGGGTTGTCCATAGGCAAAACCTTAGTGGTGGCGTGGCTTGAGGATCGCCGGTTTTTCGTCTGGCGCGTTGCACAGCAGGTACAGCGCGGTCAGGGCTTCCGGGATCTGCACGATCATGTCATCCATCAGGTTGGCGTCGGCGGCGATGTCGGAGAACTCAGGCTGTTCGTCGAACAGACCCGAACCGACCATGATCGGCAGCAGCATTTCACTGACTTCGTCTTCGGCGGTCTCGAACCAGGCCGCTTCGCGCAGGAACACGCCTTCCATGAAGCCGATGCACCAGCCGCGCAGATCGGAATCGTCCGGCTCTTCGCCCAAGTCCAGTTCGCATGGCAGCTCGAACTCTTCATCGGAAGCCAGTTGACGCGCGATGTGCGCCTTGAGGGCCAGCAGCGTGGATTCGATCGCTTCACGCTCGGTGTCGTCGGCGTAATGCGGCTCTTCGGCGAAGAGGGCGTCGATCCACTCGCGATCCGGAACCACTTCGGAACAGATCGACAGCGCGGTGAGATAACCGTGGGCGGCCACGTAGTCCAGCGCCTCGTCATGCAGTTCATCAGCGTCAAGGAAGACTTGCAGGCGGGTTAATTGCTCAGCGAAGGACATTAAAGGGCTACCTTGGGAATTAAACAGATGCGGGAATTCTAGGCCTTCTTGAGCAGTCAGGCCAGCCGCGTGGGATATTTGCAGCCTTGCGGGAGATTCCGCAGGTGCCGATATCGCCCAACCCGGCCCAATCCTGGGGGAGCGAGCTTGCTCGCGAAAGCGGTCACCGGATTGCGGCTGCTTCGCAGTCGAACGGGGGCAAGCCCCCTCACCACACAAGCCCGCTCCCACAGGTGTCGTGTTGTGTCTGCATTTCGTGCGTCTTCTCAGCGGCGCCCTTTGATGGGGAGGCGTCGGGTATACTCCCGCGTTTTGCGATGCCCTGCTGTCGTTGCGGCCGAGATGTGCAGCGCCATGCAATGTGCCCTTACGATTTGTCGGTGCAGCATGCGTGGTTCTGAACCAGCCTTGCAGGGATGTTTTTGTGATTTTTGGAGTTTTTATGCTCGAACAGGCTCAACGCGTCCTCAAGGACATCTTCGGCTACGACAGTTTCCGTGGCCGTCAGGGTGCAATCATTGAGCGCGTGGCCAGCGGCGGCGACGCTCTGGTGCTGATGCCTACCGGTGGCGGCAAGTCCCTGTGTTTCCAGGTGCCGGCGCTGCTTCGCCAGGGCCTGGCGGTGGTGGTGTCGCCGCTGATTGCATTGATGGATGATCAGGTCGCGACGCTCGAAGAGCTGGGCGTCGCCGCTGCCGCATTGAACTCGACGCTGAGCGCCGAACAGCAACGCGACCTGGCCGCGCGGATCAAGCGCGGCGAAGTCAAAATGCTCTATCTGGCGCCGGAACGCCTGGTCCAGCCGCGCATGCTGGCCTTCCTGCAAAGCCTTGAAATCGCGCTGTTCGCCATCGACGAAGCGCACTGCGTATCGCAATGGGGTCACGACTTCCGCCGCGAATACCTTCAATTGGGCCAATTGGCTGAACTGTTCCCCGACGTCCCGCGCATCGCCCTGACCGCCACCGCGGACAAGCGCACCCGGGAAGAAATCGTCGATCGCCTGCATTTGCAGAACGCTGAACGCTTTCTGTCGAGTTTCGACCGGCCCAATATTTTCTATCGCATCGTGCCCAAAGAGCAGCCGCGCAAGCAATTGCTGGCGTTTCTGACCGAACGACGCGGCGATGCCGGCATCGTGTATTGCCTGTCGCGCAAAAAAGTCGACGAAGTCGCGGTATTCCTCAGCGAACAAGGTTTCCCGGCGCTGCCTTACCATGCCGGCCTGCCTAACGAAACCAGGGCGCACAATCAGAAGCGCTTCCTTAACGAGGAAGGCCTGATCATGGTCGCCACCGTGGCATTCGGCATGGGCATCGACAAGCCGAACGTGCGTTTCGTCGCGCACCTCGATTTGCCGAAATCCCTTGAAGCCTATTACCAGGAAACCGGCCGCGGCGGCCGTGATGGCCTGCCGGCGGATGCCTGGATGGCTTATGGCCTGCAAGACGTGGTGATGCTCAAGCAGATGCTGCAAAACTCCGAAGGCGACGAACGCCACAAGCGTCTGGAACATCACAAGCTCGACGCGATGCTCTCGCTCTGCGAAGAAACCCGCTGCCGTCGCCAGACGCTGCTGGCTTACTTCGACGAAGACATGCCCGAGCCCTGCGGTCACTGCGACAATTGTGTCGACGGCGTGCAGACCTGGGACGCTACCGAGCCCGCCCGTCAGGCGCTCTCGGCGATTTACCGCACCGGTCAGCGCTACGGTGTCGGGCACCTGGTGGACGTATTGCTGGGCAAGGACAACGAGAAGGTCCGCAGTTTTGGCCATCAACACCTGTCGGTGTACGGCGTGGGCAAGGCGATGGGGGAGAGCGACTGGCGCTCCCTGTTCCGGCAACTGGTGGCCCGTGGCCTGGCCGACATCGACCTCGAAGGTTACGGCGGCCTGCGCTTGAGCGACAGTTGCCGGCCGCTGCTCAAGGGTGAAGTGACCCTGGAACTGCGTCGCGACCTCAAGGCGCAGACCACCGCCAAAAGCAGCAAGAGCCAGGCGAGCCAACTGGTGCGTGGCGAAGAGCGCGAACAGTGGGAA
Source organism: Pseudomonas sp. NPDC086278 (assembly GCF_050280905.1). NCBI lineage: Bacteria > Pseudomonadati > Pseudomonadota > Gammaproteobacteria > Pseudomonadales > Pseudomonadaceae > Pseudomonas > Pseudomonas sp. NPDC086278. Next base: position 16,739 of record NZ_JBNNWE010000076.1, on the reverse strand, counting down.
GCCTTGCGCGCCCTGCGGCGCAAGCTCGCCGAAGAACACGGCGTGCCGCCTTATGTCATCTTTCCCGATTCGACCTTGCTGGAAATGCTCCGCAGCCAGCCGACCTCGCTGTCGGAAATGGCCACGGTCAGTGGCGTCGGCGCACGCAAGCTGGAGCGTTACGGCGAGGCGTTCCTCGAAGTGCTCGGTGGCCAGGTCGAGGCGCCAAAAGTGGTGGCCGACGTGCGCCACGAGTTGATCACCCTGGCCCGTGCCGGGATGACGCCGCTGCAAATTGCCGGTCAGTTGCAGTGCTCGGAAAAGAACGTCTACACGATGCTCGCCGAGGCTATCGGCAAGCAGCAGTTATCGCTGGAACAGGCGCTGGACCTGCCGGAAGAGTTGATGGGCGAAGTTCAGGATGCCTTCCTTGATGGTGAGGGCGAATTACCGGCAGTGGCGGAGATTGCCGCGCTGTTTGCCGGGCGAGTGCCGGAAGGCGTCTTGTACTGCGTGCGTGCGGCATTGCAATCGGAATTCGAAATGTAAGCCCTGGCTACAAAACTGTTGCATTGATGTAACGATTCACTACAGACCAAACCTTGCCTCAAGGCAGCGGCCATGCTTAGCTGACTAATAATTAGTATTAATAATTTCAGCCTGATCATGAGAGTTTTATGCCGTTAACCGATCAACACCGTTTTGGTATGCAACTGGCCCAGATGTCGCGTGGCTGGCGTGCCGAACTGGACCGTCGTCTCGCTGGCCTGGGGTTGTCCCAGGCTCGCTGGCTGGTGCTGCTGCACCTGGCGCGCTTCGACGACGCGCCCACCCAACGCGAGCTGGCACAAAGTGTCGGCGTCGAAGGTCCGACCCTGGCGCGACTGCTCGACAGCCTTGAGGCTCAGGGGCTGGTCCAGCGCCAGGCTGTTCTCGAAGATCGTCGGGCAAAAAAAATCCTCCTCTGTGCCCCGGCTCGCCCCCTCATCGAACAAATTGAAACCATTGCCACTCAACTGCGCCACGAATTATTCGAAGGCGTCGATGAGGCGGATTTGAAGGTTTGCATGCGTGTCCACGGGCATATCCTGGCGAACCTGGAAAAATCTTGAGGCATAACCACGCACCGGACTTTTGAGATACCCCGTTGGGCAGACTATAAAGAACTACTAGGCGATATCGTGTTCGTACCGGATGTGCGAACGCGTACAGGTTGGTTCTGTTATCTAAGGGATGCTCATGCTCGAGAGTCTGCACGTTGTATTGCGGTGTTGCGCCAAGTTGCTGCTGGTCAGTGGCGCGGTCACTTACTCGGCATTGGCGCCTGCGCTGGGGTTGGGGGACATCACCCTGCATTCCGCGCTGAATCAGCCGTTGCGTGCCGACATTGCCTTGGCGGATGTCGGTGGTCTGGAGGAGGGCGAACTCTCGGTCAGCCTCGCGACAGCCGACGAATTCAGCCGTGCTGGCGTCGAGCGGGTGTTTTTCCTCAATAACCTGAAGTTCACACCGATCCTGCGCGGTAACCGCAGCCTGATCCAGGTGACGTCCAGCAAACCGGTCAACGAACCTTTCCTCAATTTTGTGGTGCAGCTCAATCAGCCCAACGGGCGATTGCTGCGCGAATACACGGTGCTGATCGATCCACCGGGTTCGCCGGGGGTGACGCCGGCGGAAGATGAACCGGTCGCCAGTTTGCAGAATTCGCCGTTCCCGGCCGTCAAGCCGGCCACCGCGCCGCCGCCCGCGGCGAAGAAACCTGCACCGGCCGTCGTGCCCGTCGCTACGCCGGAGGGGGATCCGGTTGCCGAGCAATTGGCCTCCAGCGTGCTGCAAAACCAGCAACTGCAAAAAGTCATCGATGAGCTGAACGTCAAGGTTCAGGGCCAGGATGAACAGATCGCCGGCCAGAAAAAACAGATCAACGAATTGCAAACCCAATTGGCTGAAGCCACACAGCCGTCGTCGGTTGCACCTGTCGCACCCATCGCTGTGGCGCCCGCTCCTGTTGTCAGTGAGGATTCCGGTGCCGCTGACTGGCCGTTGATCATCGGTTTGCTGGCGCTGGTGGCGTTGCTCGCGGCGGGGTTGTTCTGGCGTCGGCGGCAGCAGTTGCATGCCGTGCCCGAGGTCTCGCCCGTTTTACCGTCGCGCCATCAGCCGGTACTTGATCAAGTGGAGCCGCCATCGGCGCCCGCGCCCCTGTTGAAACCTGTGCCCGTCCATCACGAGGAAACCGCGTCCGGCGATGTGCTGGAAGGCGTTGGCATCTATATGGCGTACGGCCGTCATTCCGAAGCGGCCGGTTTGTTGAGAGACGCGCTGGCCAAGGAGCCCCATCGCACCGACCTGGCTGTGCAACTGCTGGAAGTCCTCGGCAAAAAAGGCGATGTACCCGCCTACGACGCACAGGAAAGCAGCCTGCGTGATGCCGGGTTCGACCCGCAGAAACTTCAGGAGATTCGCGCACGCTACCTGAAGCAGGAGGGTGCGGCGGCAGTGGTGGCTGTGGCGACAACAGCAAGCCCCGCATCGGTGAAATCCGAAGCCGTGTCGGGTGATGACTTCGAGTTGAATCTGGACGATCTGTCGATGGACGCTAATTGGGACCTGGTCAGCCCGTTCGACACGGCTAAGCCCGCGAACGAACCACCCAAGGTCGCAGAACCGGAGTTCACCTCGGACCTGCACGTCTTGCCCGAAGTGTTCGAGATGCCGGCAGAGCCCACGCTGGATGAGGCTGAACTCGAGTGGGTCGCTGAAGCAGAGGCGCAGTCTCTGGATGACGACTTTCTCGACGAATTCAGCGACGTCCGTCCCTCATTGGCACTCGAACCGTTGAGTCTGGAACCCTCGGGATCAAACAACGCCGGCAAACTCGAACAGGCTCAAACCTGTATCGACGACGGTGATCTGGACAGCGCCATCCAACTGCTCAATGAGCTGCTGAAAGAAGGCGATGAACCTCTCAAGCAGACTGCCCGGACCCTGTTGGCTGGAATCAACTGAGGCTCTACTATGGCGGCGCCTTCAGGCTCAGGAGTTTCGTCTGCCATGACCGTCCACAAACCGGAAATCATCATCACCTACTGCACGCAATGCCAATGGCTGTTGCGTGCCGCCTGGTTGGCGCAAGAACTGCTCAGCACCTTTGGCGACGACTTGGGCAAGGTGTCGCTGGTGCCGGGCACCGGCGGCGTCTTTCACATTTTCTGTGATCAAGTACAGATCTGGGAGCGCAAGGCCGACGGTGGTTTCCCCGAGGCCAAGGTGCTGAAGCAGCGAGTTCGCGATCAGATCGACCCTGACCGTGACCTCGGCCACAACGATCGGGCTCAGTGAGACGCGGCCTCCGCCGCCACGGTCTTCTTGCTGGAACCCCCCGACAATCTGCTCGACACCACAATCGCAACGATGATCAGCGCGCCGCCGATCAGCATGCGCAATGTCGGGTTTTCATCGAACAACAGCCACGCCACGGTGATGCCATACACCGGTTCCAGAGCGAACACCACCGCAGCGGTGCGCGCCTTGATAACTGCCAGGCTCGCGACGAACAGACTGTGCGCGACCCCGGTACAGAACACGCCAAGCAAGGCGATCCAAAGCCAGTCGATGGCACGGACTTCGCTCAGTTGCGGCGCGGCCACCGGTAGCAGGCACAACGCGACTACAACGTTTTGGCACAACGCGGCTTGCACTGCAGGGATCCGTCCGGAACTGGCGCGGTTTGTCAGCGACAACAGGGAAAACAGTAAACCGGAACCCACCGCCCACAGCAAACCGGTCGTCGCGCTGCTGGCCAGATCGAATTCCGGCGTGACCAGCACCAGCCCGACACTGACCAACACCACCAATAGAATTTCGTTGGCGCGAATGCGCTCGCGGAAGATCAGCCCTTCGAGGATCACGGTGAACGCCGGGAAGCTGGCAAAACCCAGGGTCGCAATCGCCACGCCGGCAACTTTCACTGCAATGAAGAAACTCACCCAATGCCCGGCCAGCAACAGACCGCTCAGCAGCAGGCGCCGCCAGTCCACGGCCTGGAGTCGCTGCCAGCGCGTGATGCTGGCGAACCGTGCGAAGAAGGCCAGCGCCAGCACCGCGAATGCCGCGCGGCCAAACACGATGACAGCGGGCGAGGCGGCGGCGAGTTTGCCGAACACGCCGGTCAGGCCAAACATCAATGCGCCAACATGCAGGGCGCCAAGGGCGGTACGGGGAGTCATTGCAATCCTTAACAACACGACGAACAGAGGGGGACATTGAACCGCGTCAAACGCGTTGTGTCTGTCGCCAGACTCGCCTCATTTGTTTCAAGACTCGCGACGCAATGCCCCCGGTGACACACCAAACTCGCGCAAAGTCGCCGCCGCGAAGGCGCTTTGCGAACTGTAGCCGACCCGGCTGGCGATCTCGCCGATGGGCAACGCCGAGTCGCGCAACAGGCGGACCGCCATGTGCAGCCGTCGACTGCGGATGTAATCCATCGGCGTCTGCCCGCATTCCGCCATGAACCGCGCATGCAGCCGGGCGCTGGACAATCCGGCGATGCGTGCCAGGTCCGCGACTTGCAGCGGATAAGCGGCGTATTGGTCGATGTGTGCATTCAGCGCCGCATACGGCAGGCGTCGGCCGCCGACGACTTCAGGTTTGGCCGCGTTGAGACTGGCCAACAACAGCACGGCGCCTTGCTGGGCGATCAATGGATCACTGACTTGACTGCCCGCCAGCCAACTGACCAATTGGCTTTGCCCGGCATCCAGCGGCAAGCGGCCGGCGTTGTCGAGCAAGCGCTGACTGGCTTCGGCGTGTTCCCCTAACGACTGCGTAACCCACTGATCACTGGGCACATCCAGCACCAGGCAATGGCTGCCATTGTTACTGCCACAGGCGTGGTGAAAACCGGACGGCACCACCACAAAACTCTGCTGAATGACCTGACTGCCACGCCCGTCGACCTCGAAGTCCAGCGCGCCCGAAAGCCCGAACACCAATTGCGCGTGGTCGTGGCTGTGGACGATCAGGTCTTTGCTGTAGTGGCGCAGCGTGAGGATCGCTCTCATCGCAGGTCTCCCGGTCAAGAAGCGGCCAGTCTACACCGGCCGGGCGCTGTCACAGGATTGACTCGCGGTTGTCATGGGCAATTAACCGGGCCGGCGCAAGCTTGCCAAAACTTGCCCAGAGGGTTGCCCATGACCAGCGCCGAGCTCGCCAAACCCAGCCGTAAGCAACGTGTGCGGACCTTATGGATTTCCGACGTGCATTTGGGCACCCGGGATTGCCAGGCCGAGCACCTGTCGCAATTCCTCAAGGGCTACCACGCCGACACGATCTATCTGGTGGGCGACATCATCGACGGCTGGAAACTGCGCGGCGGCATGTACTGGCCGCAGGCGCACACCAACGTGATTCGTCGCCTGTTGACCATGAGCAAACGCGGCACCGAAGTGATCTACGTCACCGGCAACCACGACGAATTCCTGCGCCGCTATTCGAAGCTGATTCTGGGCAATATCCAGTTGGTCGACGAGGCGGTGCACGTGACCGCCGACGGCCGGCATCTGCTGGTGATTCACGGTGATCAGTTCGACGTGATCACCCGTTATCACCGCTGGCTGGCCTTTCTCGGCGACTCGGCCTACGAATTCACCCTGACCCTCAATCGCTGGCTCAACCATTGGCGTGCCCGTTATGGCTACGGCTACTGGTCGTTGTCGGCGTACCTCAAACACAAAGTGAAAACCGCGGTCAGCTTCATCAGCGACTTCGAAGAAGCCATCGCCCACGAATGCGTCAAGCGCGGACTGCACGGGGTGGTGTGCGGGCACATCCACCATGCCGAGATTCGCAAGGTGGGCGAGGTGGATTACCTCAACTGCGGGGATTGGGTGGAGTCCTGCACGGCGCTGATCGAGCATTGGGACGGCTCGATCGAGTTGTATCGATTGGCGGATGCCCAGGCGCGAGAGGCGGAGTTGAAGGCGGTAGAGGTTGCTGAGCCTGCATAACAACCGCTGACTCGTGTTTCGCGGTAAATCTCCTGTGGGAGCGGGCTTGCTCGCGAAAGCGTCGGCACATCCAACATCCATGTGACTGACAGACCACTTTCGCGAGCAAGCCCGCTCCCACAATGGGTCGCGGTGTATTCAGGCCGGCGCATGCTCTTGCATCGCCGCTTTGTAAATCGACTGTTTGGGTTGCGCAAACACCCGCTCCATCATCGGCTCGAAGAAGCTCAACGGCAGCGTGTCATACGCCGGGTCAAACGCCGCCGCATCGTACCGGGCGCAAAACTCGATGGTCGCCTGATACTGCGGATGCCCACTGAATTGCTCGCGCAAATGCCGATCCATCCCCAGGTGATGGAAGAAGTAATAACCCTGGAAGATCCCGTGCTTCTCCACGATCCACAGATTCTCGGCGCTGACGAACGGCTTGAGGATCGCCGCCGCAATGTCCGGATGGTTGTAGGAACCCAGGGTGTCGCCAATGTCATGCAGCAAGGCGCAGACCACATATTCTTCGTCGCGACCATCGCGCCAGGCGCGGCTGGCGGTTTGCAGCGAGTGGGTCAGTCGGTCCACCGGGAAGCCGCCAAAATCACCCTCCAGCAACTTCAGATGCGTCACGATCCGCGTCGGCAGTTGCTTGGCGTAGGCACTGAAGTCGGCGGCGATGATGGCCCAGTCCTCCTGCGTGCCATCTTTCATGTGGGTGAAACGGGCGTTGGCACTCATCGGCTGTTCTCTCTTTTTTATGGGCCGCTTTGTATAGGTGTGTCTAGAACGGCACGCGACCCAGAATCATGTCGCGATACATGACGAAATCGCCAAGCAGGCTGTAGAGCGGATGTTGAAAGGTTGCCGGGCGATTCTTCTCGAAAAAGAAATGGCCGACCCAGGCGAAGCTGTAACCGGCCAGCGGCAGGGCCAATAACAACAGCCAGGCGCCTTTGCCGATGGTCAGTGCCAGGATGAAAATGACCAGCGTGGTGCCAATGAAGTGCAATCGTCGGCAAGTGCTGTCGCTGTGCTCGCTGAGGTAATACGGGTAAAACTCAGCGAAGCTGTTGAAACGTTTGATGTTTTCCACGACTGCGATCTCTGTGGTTATTGTTCTGATGGCAAGTTGTTCGGCGGGCAGCTTATTTGAGTCTAGAGTGATCATTGGCAACAGCCAGTGACAATAGGCGCCACTTTAGTATCCTTCGGAAATTGGCCGCGTCAGACGGCTCACTGAACAGTAAACAAAACGCCATGAGCGAACGAACGACTTCTGCAAGCTGGGCGATGGGAATTGTCAAAGCACTGGAGATGGACGGCCTGGATTGCCGGGTACTGTTCAAGCAGCTAGGGCTCGACTACGCGTCACTGGATGATCCGGATGCGCGCTTCCCTCAAGACTCCATGACGCGACTGTGGCAGCGCGCGGTCGAGCTGTCCGGCAACCCGGCGATCGGCCTGAACATGGGCAAACTGGTGCGACCGGCCTCTTTCCATGTGGCGGGCTACGCCTTGATGTCCAGCCAGACCCTGGCCGAAGGCTTTCAGCGGCTGGTGCGCTATCAGCGGATTATTGCCGAAAGTGCTGACCTGAGTTTTCGTCTGCTGGATGAAGGTTATGCGCTGATTTTGACGGTACACGGCGATCATCTGCCACCGACCCGGCAAAGTGCCGAAGCTTCGCTGGCCTGCGCGCTGGCGCTGTGCGGCTGGTTGACCGGGCGCACGCTGCAACCGCGCAAGGTACTGGTGCAAGGCGATCAGCCGGTCAATCTCGAACCCTACAAACAGGCCTTCCACGCGCCGTTGGTGTTCAACGCGCCTTATGACGCGCTGATCTTCGAACGCGCCGACATGGAAGCGCCGCTGCCGACGGCCAACGAGGCCATGGCGTTGTTGCACGACCGTTTCGCCGGGGAATACCTGGCGCGGTTCTCCGAGAGTCGCGTCACGCACAAGGCGCGGCAGGTGCTGTGCCGTTTGCTGCCCCAGGGCGAACCCAAGCGCGATACCGTGGCGCAGACGTTGCACCTGTCGCAGCGCACGTTGCAACGTCGCTTGCAGGAAGAAGGCACCAGTTTTCAGACCTTGCTGGACGACACCCGGCGTGAACTGGCCGAGCAGTATCTGGCGCAGCCGACCATGACGTTGCTGGAAATCGCCTATCTGCTGGGATTCGCCGATCCGAGCAACTTCTTTCGCGCTTTTCGCCGCTGGTTCGACACTACGCCCGGCGAGTACCGGGCGCGGTTGATGGACGCGCCGAAAGCGGTCAGTGACGCCAGAACGCAGGAATGCACAGCACAAACACCGTGATGATCTCCAGCCTGCCCAGCAGCATGCCGAACGAAAGAATCCACTTGGCGGCGTCAGGCAGCGTCGCGAAGTTACCCGCGGGGCCGATGGTCTCGCCCAGTCCCGGACCGACGCCGGACACGGTGCTGGCCGCGCCGGTCAGGGCGGTCATCCAGTCCACGCCGAGCAGCGACAACAGCAGGGCGATCACGCAGATGGTGATGGCGAAGAAGAACGAGAAGGTCAGGATCGAGCGCACGATTTCTTCGTCGAGACGGTGACCGTTGTACTTCTGCTTGATCACCGCGCGCGGGTGAATCAGCTGGTTAAGGTTGGCCTTGAGCAAAATGTAGGCGACCTGAAAGCGGAAAATCTTGATCCCGCCGGCGGTCGAACCCGAACAACCGCCGACAAAGCCCAGATAAAAGAACAGCATCAGTGAGAAATTCCCCCAAAGGCTGTAGTCCCCCAGTGCAAAACCTGTAGTGGTCACCACCGAGGTCACGTTCAGCGCCACATGTCGCAGGGCATCCAGCCAGTGCAGGTTGGTGGTCCACCAGTACCAAGTGCCGAGTACCAGCCAGGTCACCAGCAACATACCGAGCAAACCCTGAACCTGTTGATCCTTGATCAGTGCCCGACGGTTGCCGCGCAGGGTGGCCACGTAGAGGGTGAACGGCAGGCTGCCGAGAATCATGATGACGATCGCCACCCAGTGCACCGCCGGTTGTGTCCACTTGGCCAGGGACTGGTCGGAGGTGGAGAAGCCACCGGTAGAGATGGCTGACATCGCATGGTTTATCGCATCGAACGGGCTCATCCCGGCCCACCAGAGTGCAAGGCTGCCGAGGATGGTGATGCCGACGTAAGCCGCCACGATCAGGCGCGCCACCATGTGCGAGCGCGGCATGACCTTTTCGGAGCGGTCCGACGACTCGGTCTGAAACAGGCGCATGCCGCCGATTCGCAGCAGCGGCAGAATGGCGACCGCCATGCCGATGAAGCCGATGCCGCCGATCCAGTGCAGCAACGAGCGCCACATCAAAATGCCGGGGGACATGGTGTCGAGACCGGTGAGCACGGTCGAGCCGGTGGCGGTGATGCCCGACATGCTTTCGAAGAACGAGTCGGTGTAGCTCATGTGCTGGGTCAGCAGAAACGGCAACGCCGCGAAGATGCACACCACCAGCCAGCTGCTGACGGTCAGCAGGTACATGTCGCGCGGACGCAGATGGATATGCTCGGGGCGTCCTGGAATGACCAGCGCCAGGCCGGCGACAAAGGTAATCATGCTGGCCCAGAGGAACGACGGCAGGTCGCTGGCACGATCAAAAATCATCAGCGTGGCCATCGGCACAACCATGGCGATGGCCAGGGTGATCAGGAAGATGCCGATGATGAAACCAATGATCCGTAAGGTCGGCAACGCCATGAAGTCCGCTCGGGCTGAAGAAGGGAAGGGCGCCATTCTACCTGCGGGGCAGGGCATGTAAACCGGCATGCCATGGCACTTGCAGCTAGAATGGCCGGACACATTTTTCAGGAGGTAGCCGATGCAGGCTCTCGACGCTTTGCTCAACCGTGTTTCCGTTCCACGACTGCTCGAACCGGCACCGACCGCAGAACAACGCGAGGTGCTGTTCGCCGCCGCGATGCGCGCGCCAGACCACGGCCATCTGCAGCCGTGGCGCTTCCTGACCGTCGAAGGCGCGGCGCGCGAGCACATGGGTGAGTTGCTGGCGCAAGCGGCGAAGCTGCAGGACAGCGAAGTGTCGGAAGCGGCACTGGACAAGGCGCGCAACGGTCCGCTGCGTGCACCGTTGGTGGTTGTGGTGATCGCGCGTTTGCAGGATCACGTCAAATACCCGAAATCCGAGCAGCTGTTGGCGGCGGGGTGTGCGGCGCACGGGATTTTACTGGCGGCTTACGCGCAAGGCATTGGCGCGGTGTGGCGCACCGGTGAGCTGGCGTATTCGGCGCATGTGGCCAAAGGTTTGGGTTTGGCGGCAGGGGAGCAGGTGATTGCGTTTCTTTACCTCGGTACGCCGCAGAAAGAGCCGCGTGTTGCAGAGAAAGTCGACCTGGCCGAATTCGTCAGCGCCTGGCCCGGTAAGGCCTGAGGCCTGCGATCTGATGTGGGAGCGGGCTTGCTCGCGAAAGCGGTATGTCAGTTGCCATCGTCGTTAACTCACACAGCGCTTTCGCGAGCAAGCCCGCTCCCACAGGATCAGGGCTGGACCACCGCCCCTGGCACCAGTGGCAATTCCAGACTGGCCACAAACCCGCCCTGCGGATGGTTGGCCAGCACCAGGCTCCCGCCATGGCGTTCCGCCGCCCGCCGCGCAATCGCCAATCCCAGGCCATGACCGGCGGTGGTTTGCCCCGGCGCCCGATAAAACGGCTCGCCCAACTGATGCAGATGTTCAGCTTCCACGCCCGGCCCATGGTCACGCACGCTCACCACAATCTTTTCGCCCTGGCGCACGGCGTGCATTTCAATCGATTGCCCTACCGGGTTAAACCGCTGGGCGTTGCGCAGCAGATTGTCCACGGCCCGTTCGATCATGGTCGGCCAGCCTTTGAGGTTGAGCGGTGATTCAGCGTCGAGGCGCACGGTCTGTTCTGGTGAACTGAGCTGGGCATCCTTTTGCAGCGTGCCGAGCAATGCGTTCAGGTCAACCTCTTCGGCGCTGGCATTGTCGGCATCAACCCGTGCCAGTACCAGAATCTCGCTGATCAGCGCTTCCAGGCGGTCACACTCACGGGTCAGGCGCGGCCAGAGTTTTTCCCGTTCTTCGGGATTCGCCCGTTCCGCCAGGGCCAGTGCAATGCGCAGCCGGGCCAGCGGTGAGCGCAACTCGTGGGACACGTCACGCAGTAACTGCCGCTGGCTGCCGATCAGACTTTGCAGGCGCGCACCCATGCGGTTGAAGTCGTTGGCCAGCACACCAAATTCATCGCGGCGGTTGGCCAGCTTCACCAGGCTGTTTTGCTGATACGTCGTCTGCCCCAAATCATGCACCGCACTGCGCAAGCGGCTGAGTGGGCGGGTAATCGACAATGTGACCAGCAGACTGAACAAGGTCAGCACCACCAGCGCAATGCCCAGGGCACTCAACGGCCAGAGCAGGCTTTCGCGGTGCCATGAGTCCAGTTCCGGGTGGGGGATGCGGTAGATCAGCAGGTAGGTGTTGCCGGTTTTTTCGCTGGTGTACTCAGCGGTCAGGCGACGCCACGGCAGGCGGCGATCATCGTCGTTCTGGCGAGCCTCGAAGGCGGCCGCGCGACGCGGGAAGGTGCCGCGCACCACCGGGTCACCGCTCTCATTGAGCACTTGAACGTCGATGTGATACTGGCGTTTGCGCTGTTCGAGGATGTCTTGGGCGGCTTCCTCTCCCTGGGCTTCGTAGGTTTTCGTCCAGTCTTCGGCCAAGGTGTTGAGGCCCGGGTGGCGACTCAGGATCCACGCGTCCTGGTTGAGCATGTGCCCAAGCAAAATGGACAGCCCTGCAACCAGAGCGATGGCCAGCCAGAAGCTGGCCAGGATACGCCAGAACAATGAGCGCACAGAAAGTCCTCAACAAACGCAACTGATGTGGGAGCGGGCTTGCTCGCGAACACGCTGTATCAGTAACGAATGTTTCACCTGATACAGCGCGTTCGCGAGCAAGCCCGCTCCCACATTTGACTGAGTGGTGCCAGACCCGAAGGGGTTAGCCGTCGGGTCCGGGGTCCGCGCATTATTGCGCTTTTTGTGCCTGCTGCGCTTTCCAGGCCTTGAATTCGGCCCACTCGGCGCGGCGCTCAGCCTGTTTCTTCTGGATCTCGTCGAATTTCTTCTGTTGATCCGGTTTCAACACTGCGCGCACATCGGCTTCGGCTTTCTGATGTTTGGCAGTCATTTCGTCTTTCAGGGCTTTCTGGTCAGCCGGGGAGAGTTTCTCCAAATACTTGTCGACCAGTTGTTTGCGATCATGCATCTGCTCGCCCATGATTTTACGGATCTGCTCGCGCTGTTCGCGGCTCAGGTCCAGCTGGCTGTACGGGCCGCCTTTACCGTGCTGGTACATCTGACCGCCGTGGCGCGGGCCGTCCATCGGACCACCCATCGGACCGGCACCTTCAGGCATGGCCATGGCAACGGTTGGCAGGGCGGTAGCGAACATCAGAGCGATTAGAGTCTTGCGCATGGTGAATCTCCTTGTCTCGTTCCCGGTACGTTCCGGATGAGTGCAGATTACGGAGATCAAGGTCAGCGGCGGTCAGCGGAGCGTAAAGCTTGGGTAAAGACGACTTCCAACCTTCCTGACACACCGGTCGCTACAGCAAATCGTGTGGTTATCAGAGGCTGTAGTAATAGCCGCGGCTACGCAGGGCAACGATGCGTGGGCGGCCGTCGGGGTGCGGGCCGATTTTTTTGCGCAGGTTGCTGACGTGCATGTCCAGACTGCGGTCGTACAGGGTCAGCTTGCGGCCGAGGGCGATTTGCGCCAGTTCCTGTTTGTCCAGCGGCTCGCCGGGTTGCTTGAGCAACGCCTCGAGCAGACGGCTTTCGGAAACGGTAAGGGTGAATTCCTGTTCGTCGATGCTGACCACTCCCCGGACCGGGCTGAAACACAGATCGCCGAGTTCGAGTTGGCTGGAGACGGCCGCCGGGTGGCTGCGGCGCAATACGGCACGCAGACGGGCGGTCAGTTCCCGAGGGTCGCACGGTTTGGCCAGGTAATCGTCGGCGCCGAGTTCCAGGCCAAGGATGCGGTCCAGCGGCTCGCCCCGTGCCGACAGCATCAGTACGGGCAAGTCGGGGTGGTCGCTGCGTAATTGCTTGAGCAGTTCCAGACCGCTGCCATCGGGCAGCATCACGTCCAGCACCACGGCGGCCGGAGAGGTTTCGGCCAGTGCACGGCGAGCGCTCTGGCCGTCGTGGCAGGCACGGACCTGAAAGCCTTCCTGGCTCAACCAACTGCTCAGGAGCTCGCACAGCTCCTGGTCATCATCAATTAGTAACAGCTCGCTCATGAATCACTCAATTTAGCCATTGCCGACGTTTTCTGGTGGCACCACTGGCGAAGATACCGCAGAGCAGGGCCAATAGCGCTACTCCGCCGCCGATAACGAACCATTGCTGCTGATCCGTCAACAAACGTGGCAGCGGACTGCTGGCCTGGGCTTCCTTGAGTTGCAGCTTGAGGCGCTGGTTCTCTTGGCGCAACCGGCCCAACTGAGCGCTTTCGCGTTCGGCATCGGTATTTTGCAGTTGTTTGCTCAGTTCTTCTCGTTGCTGTTCGCTGACTTTCAAGCGCTGCTGCAACTCGGTGATCTGACTGCCGGCGCTCAGGGACAGCGGCGTAGAAGTACCGCTTGCGGTTTCTTCACCGTGGGCGGGGGCCACGATCGACAACGTCACCAACATCAGACACAACGGACCCTTGCGCATCACGACTCCTGATTCCAATCGAGTTATTGGGCAAGTTGTCGGCAGGCAAGCAAGAATAATGAGCGCTTGAGAGCACGATGAACCGACAAGGTTCACCGCGAGAGGGGAAATGCGGGAGAAATTTACGGCAGGACTTGCTTGAACGGCTTGACCGAAACGTTGGCGTAGACCCCTGCGGCGATGTACGGATCGGCGTCGGCCCAGGCTTGTGCGGCGCTCAGGGATTCGAATTCGGCGACGATCAGGCTGCCGGTGAAACCCGCGGCGCCCGGATCATTGCTGTCGACCGCCGGGTGCGGACCGGCCAATACGATACGACCTTCGCCTTTGAGCACTTGCAGGCGCTCAAGGTGTGCAGGCCGTGCGGCCAGGCGGGCTTCCAGGGAGTTGGCGACGTCTGTGGCAATGATTGCGTAAAGCATGTCAGTCCTCGGTTTTTGGCGTGGTGGTATCGGCGTCGTGCAAATGGCGGGACAGGTAAATGCCCTGGGCGACCAGGAACAGCAAGGTCAGGCCCAGGCTGCCGAAGACTTTGAAGTCGACCCAGTAGTTCTGGAACGTGAACGCGACGAACAGGTTGGCGGCACCGCAAAACAGGAAGAATGCGATCCAGGCGATGTTCAGGCGGGTCCAGACTTGATCCGGCAGGGTCAGCGCATGGCCCATGATGCGCTTGATCAGCAACTGGTCACCGATGAAGTGGCTGCCGATGAACGCCACGGCGAACAGCCAGTTGACCACCGGGGCTTTCCATTTGAGGAAGGTTTCGCTGTGGAACGCCAGCGTCAGGCTGCCGAAGACCAGGCAGGCGATGAGGGTCAGCCACTGGCTCTTCTCCAGCTTGCGCTGCTTGATGAACAGCGCGCCGTACACCACCAGGGAGCTGATGATCAACATCGCGGTGGCGCTGTAAATACCGCCTACAGTCAACTCATGACCGGCGATGTCGACAACCCGAGGGTCGATCTTGAAGACGATGAAAAACAGCAGAAGCGGGATGAAATCGATGAATTGTTTCACAGTGGCAGCCAGAAGCAGGATGTGGCGGCATAATAACAAACATATGGGCGCGCGATAGCGCCAGCTGATTTGAGGTAACACTTCCCCGTGAATGTCGATTTGCACTGCCATAGCACCGCTTCCGATGGCGCCCTCGCGCCGGCAGTTCTGGTTGCGCGTGCGTACGAGAAAGGCGTGCGAGTCCTGGCCTTGACCGATCACGACACCCTGGAAGGCCTCGATGAGGCCCGTAACGCCGCGACGGCGTTGGGCATGCAACTGGTCAACGGTGTCGAATTGTCCTGCACTTGGGGCGGCGCGACCATTCATGTGCTGGGCTACGGATTTGATGTGAATGCCGCGCCATTGGTCGAAGCCATCGCCAAACTGCACGATGGCCGTTGGCTACGGTCCGAAGAAATAAGCCGCAAGCTTGCGTTGAAGGGAATGCCGGGAGCGCTGGAAGGCGCCCGGGCGATTCAGCAGGAACTGGGTGACAGCGGCAATGCGCCGGCCCGTCCGCATTTTGCTGACTGGATGGTGCGTGAAGGTTTCGTCAAGGACCGCGCCGAGGCGTTCCGCAAATGGCTGGGCGCCGGCAAGCTGGGTGACGTCAAGCAACACTGGCCCACCCTGGAAGACACCGTCGAAACCCTGCGCGCAGCCAAGGCCTGGGTCAGTCTGGCGCATCCATGGCACTACGATTTCACTCGCAGCAAGCGTCGCCGCCTGATTTCTGACTATATTCAAGCCGGGGGCCACGCGATTGAAGTGGTCAATGGCCATCAGCCTGCGGAACAAGTGGGCAGCCTGGCGATTCTTGCTCGTGAGTTCGGTCTGCTGGTCAGCGCCGGCAGTGATTTTCATGGCCCTGGAGGCTGGTCCGAAATCGGTGAATATCGCCCGCTCCCGGAGGATCTGCCGCCACTTTGGTGTCGATTCAAACATGACCCAATTATTGCCGCCGTCTGAACAGGTAGAAAATGTGAGTCAATTTTTCCAGATTCATCCGGAAAATCCGCAAGCGCGCCTGATCAAACAGGCTGTCGAGATCATTCGCAAAGGCGGAGTGGTGATTTATCCCACTGACTCGTCCTACGCCATTGGTTGCCAGATCGGTAACAAGGATGCCGTCGACCGCGTGCGCCGCTTGCGCGGGCTGGATGACAAACACAACTTTGCATTGATTTGCAGCGACCTGTCGCAGTTGGGGCTGTTCGCCAAGATCGACACCGGCACCTTTCGCCTGCTCAAGGCGCACTTGCCGGGGCCGTACACTTTTATCCTCAATGCCACCCGCGAAGTCCCGCGCCTGTTGTTGCACCCGAAAAAACGCACCATTGGCCTGCGGGTGCCAAGCCATCCGATTGCCTTGGCGCTGCTTGAAGAACTCGGCGAGCCGCTGATGAGTGTGACGCTGATCATGCCCGGCGACACTGACCCGATGAGCGACCCTTATGAAATGCGCCAGTTGCTGGAGCACCAGGTCGACCTGATCATCGACGGCGGTTTTGGCGGGATCAAGGCGTCCACCGTGATCAACCTTGCCGATGGCGAGCCGCAAGTGATCCGCGTCGGTTGCGGCGACCCTTCGCCGTTCATGGCCGAGGCGTAGATGTCGGCAGTAGAACCCGCCGTTGATAGTCAGGCCGGCGCCCAGCAAGAGCTGCCCTTCGCCATGGTCTACGGCCAGGCGGTGCTGGAAATGCCGCTGGACCTGTACATCCCGCCCGATGCGCTCGAGGTTTTCCTCGAAGCTTTCGAAGGCCCGCTCGACTTGCTGCTGTACCTGATCCGCAAACAGAACATCAACATCCTCGACATCCCGGTGGCGGAAATTACCCGCCAGTACATGGGCTATGTCGAGTTGATGCAGTCGGTGCGCCTGGAGCTGGCCGCCGAATACCTGGTGATGGCCGCCATGCTGGCCGCGGCATGCTCGAACTCGAAGGCATCCGCGACGCCTTGTATCGGCAGATTCGTCAGTTGCGTGGCGACGTGCCGCGTGAACTGTCGCCGCACTG
>NZ_JBNNWE010000075.1:0-29199 GCF_050280905.1 Pseudomonas sp. NPDC086278 | reverse complement strand
GAGACCCAGTGTTATGTGCTCGCGGCCGCCCAGGGTGGCACCCATCCGGGGCCGCGAGAGACTTACGGACATGCCGCCATCGTCGACCCATGGGCTCACTAAAGTCTCGGTCATCATCGTCATGCGGCCACCCCTTCTCCGTCCCCTGTCAGGCTCTTGTAACGTTCGGCGAAAAACCCCTGAACGTTGGCGCATTGTGCTTCCGTATCTTCCAAACGATTGAACTGGGCGCGAAACTCCCTGGCGCCCGGCAAGGTTGCGAGATACCAGCCCACATGCTTCCGAGCGATACGGACGCCCATGACATCTCCATAGAAGACGTGCAGGGCAGCCAGATGCTCTAGCAGAATGCGTTCCACTTCGATCAATTCCAGTGCCGGGAGCTTTTCGCCGGTACGCAGGAAATGATCGATCTCGCGAAAAATCCACGGCCGCCCCTGGGCGGCCCGGCCTACCAGCAGGCCATCGGCACCGGTCGCGTCGAGCACGTATCGGGCCTTTTCCGGCGAATCAATATCGCCGTTGGCAAAGACCGGCATCGACACCGCCTGCTTGATCGCGGCAATGGTGTCGTACTCGGCTTCACCGGTGTACAGGTCGGCACGGGTACGGCCATGAACCGCCAACGCCGCAATGCCTGCCTGCTCGGCGATCTTCGCCACCGTCAGGCCATTCTTGTTGTCCCGGTCCCAGCCGGTACGGATCTTCAGGGTCACCGGCACATCCACCGCAGCCACCACGGCGTGCAGGATCTCGGTGACCAGTGCTTCATCCTTCAACAGAGCGGAGCCGGCAGCCTTGTTGCAGACCTTCTTCGCCGGACAGCCCATGTTGATATCAATAATCTGTGCCCCCAGCTCGACATTGGCCCGGGCCGCATCCGCCAGCATCTGCGCGTCACCCCCGGCGATCTGTACCGAGCGGGGCTCGGGATCGCCTTCGTGAATCATGCGCATCCGCGATTTGCGGGTGTTCCACAAGCTCATGTCGCTGGTGACCATTTCCGAAACCACAAGCCCCGCGCCCAGTCGCTTGCACAGCTGACGAAAGGGCTGGTCGGTGACGCCCGCCATGGGGGCGAGAATCAAGCCGTTGTGCAATGTGTATGGACCGATGCGTACCGCCGACATAGGACTTCCCTGTTGTGGGGCCGGATCATGAGAGTTCGAAAAAGGGTTGGCATGATACCCGCTCTCGATGACTGGATAAAGGCTGAATTGAACAAAATCTGAACAGTTATTCTGTTATCGCCAGCGGTTTGGTGCGAGTGGTCAAAAGTCAGAAATCTGCCGTCAAGCCGATAACGGTGAAGCGTTTCACTCGGGCGAGTGGAAGCTCAGGCTGTAGTTCACCGCTTTGGCGCCGGGATCAAGAATGTCCAGCGCGATGTGGATCGGCGTTTGCGGTGGCATTTCGGCCATGCCTTCGAGGTCGCCGTTGAGGTACTCGCCGGGTTTGAAGCGGCGACTGGCGATCAGGTGGCCGTTGAGGTCGGCAAAGCGCAATTCCAGCAGCGGGAAGGGCTGCGAGAAGGGGGCCCGGTTGTAGATGATGGCGTCGACCACCAGCGCGCCGTTGAACTCCGGGTGACTGCGGACCACCAGGTTGCTGCTTTTGATTTTCGCGATATCGACTTTCGAAGGCACGGTGCAGCCGACCTGCGGGCACAGTTGCTGGAACCAGGGGCGGTATTGGTCCTGACGCGCCAGTTCGTCGAAGTGGTAGGCGATGTACTGACCAGCCAGCGCAGCGGCCCCCAGCAGTACCAGCAACATCCAGAATAAACGCCGGCCCCATGGGGAACGGCGTTTTTGCCAGTCCAGTTGCAGCGGGTCATCGGTCAGGTCTTGCAGCACTTCGGCGCGCACGGCCGGTTCACTGCGTTCGCGACGTTTGCGCAGGGGTTCGATCGAGGGCAGGTCGTCGTCGATGTCATCGGCCGCTGACAGGCGGCCGCGATGCAGGGGCGCATCGAGCGGGTCGTTCAGGCGCAGTTGCGGGACTTGATACTCGTCCTCCGGATCAACGGGTTCCAGCGAGAGCGAAGGTTCGGTGCGCGCGTGTTTGTCCGGTTCGGCCTCTGCGTCCGGCCGCTCGGTTTCGCTCGACCGGGCACGGTCGGCGGCCGATTCGCTGAAAAGGCTGTCGGACCACGGCTCTTCGTGCTCGATAGAGTCGCGTCGTGCGCTGAGGCCGTCTTCGCGGTGCCGGCCAAATTCCGTGGTCGGCTGGATTTCCCGCTGTTCGAGCCGGGCGAGTTCTTCATCCAGGTCCAGGCTGTCCAGGTCCAGCTCGGAAGCCGTCCACTGCTTTTGGCTGATGGCGCGTGGCGCCGGCGGCTCGACGATGGCCGGGGCCACCGGTTTGACAGGGGCTTTTCCAGCCCGTTGTTCCAGCAATTGTCTGGCGGCGTTGAACACCTGCAAACAGGAGCCGCAGCGAACCACCCCACGGGCCACGCTCAATTGAGCATGGCTGACGCGAAAGCTGGTTTGGCAATGCGGGCACTGGGTGACGAAGCTGTCGGTCATGCGGCGATCCGGTTTATGCAGGCGCTCATTCTAGCGCCGACGGCCAGTGATGCGCACCCAGCCATCGCGATTGGCAATCGGGTCCAGATCGAAGTCTTGGGCGTAGGCGGCAGCGACGTCTTCGCCTTGCTCGGCGAGGATGCCGGACAGCGCCAGGCGACCACCGGGCTTGACCAGGCTGGACAGCTGCGGCGCCAGCGACACCAGCGGCCCGGCGAGGATATTGGCGACCAGAACATCGGCTTTGACCTGCGGCAGGTCTTCCGGCAGATACAGCGGGAACAGCGCTTCGGCGATGTTGTTACGCCCGGCGTTGTCGCGGGATGCTTCGAGTGCCTGCACGTCGATGTCGGTGCCGACGGCTTCCTTGGCGCCCAGCAATAGCGCGGCAATCGCCAGGATCCCCGAGCCACAACCGAAGTCGAGCACGTTGCAATCTTTCAGGTCTTGGCCGTCGAGCCACTCCAGGCACAACGCGGTGGTCGGGTGCGTGCCGGTGCCGAACGCCAGGCCCGGATCGAGCAACAGGTTCACGGCGCCCGGTTCAGGGGCGGCGTGCCAGCTCGGCACGATCCACAGGCGTTGACCGAAACGCATCGGCTGGAAGCCGTCCATCCAGCTGCGTTCCCAGTCCTGGTCTTCGATCACTTCGCTGTGATGCTCGGGCAACGGGTTGCCGGTCAGCAGCTCAAGGTGGGCCAGCACGCTGGCGGCTTCGGTGCCGCCTTCGAACAAGGCCAGCAGGTGCGTGTGCGACCACAATGGCGTGGTGTTGAGTTCCGGTTCGAAGATCGGCTGATCTTCGGCGTCCATGAACGTCACCGACACGGCACCCACTTCAAGAAACGCGTCTTCGTAGGTTTCGGCTTGTTCTGGGCTGATGGCGAGACGGACTTGCAGCCAAGGCATGGCGGGCACCTTTGAAAAATATTGATTGCAGCCTAGCGGGCTGCGAGAAGCGCGCAAGTTTACGCGAGCGCGCGACAGAAGACGACCGGGTAGCCACGGATCAAAGGTGAACACCTCCCGTGGCGAGGGGGCTTGCCCCCGTTGGACTGCAAAGCAGTCCCGAAGTGATCGCTTCGGTGACGGCTGATGCAATGAGGTTGCATGGTTTTGCGGCTGCTGCGCAGCCGAACGGGGGCAAGCCCCCTCGCCACAGGGGCGCTGTGTAGCAATGTCCAGAAACAACAAAGCCGCCCGAAGGCGGCCTTGTTGGTCCGGCTGAAGCTTAGTGCTTGTCGCCAGCCAGCTTGTGCTCGAGGTAGTGAATGTTCACTCCACCTTTGCAGAAGCCTTCATCGCGGACGAGGTCGCGGTGCAGCGGGATGTTGGTCTTGATCCCGTCGACAACGATTTCGTCCAGCGCATTGCGCATGCGCGCCAGCGCTTCTTCACGGGTTGCGCCGTAGGTGATCAGCTTGCCGATCAACGAATCGTAGTTCGGCGGAACCGCATAACCGCTGTACAGGTGCGAATCGACGCGAACGCCGTTGCCGCCCGGCGCGTGGAAATGCTTGACCGTGCCTGGGCTCGGCATGAAGGTTTTCGGGTCTTCGGCGTTGATGCGGCATTCCAGCGAGTGACCGCGGATGACGACATCTTCCTGGGTATACGACAACTTGTTGCCAGCGGCGATGCTGAGCATCTCCTTGACGATGTCGATGCCGGTGACCATTTCCGAAACCGGGTGCTCAACCTGAACGCGGGTGTTCATTTCGATGAAATAGAACGCGCCGTTCTCGTACAGGAACTCGAAAGTGCCCGCGCCACGGTAGTTGATGTCGATGCACGCTTTGACACAGCGAGCGAGGACTTCAGCCCGAGCCTTCTCGTCGATGCCCGGTGCCGGCGCTTCTTCGAGAACCTTCTGGTGACGACGTTGCAGCGAGCAATCGCGGTCGCCCAGGTGGATGGCGTGGCCCTGGCCGTCGGACAGTACCTGGACTTCCACGTGACGTGGGTTGGTCAGGAATTTTTCCAGGTAGACCATCGGGTTGCCGAACGCCGCGCCTGCTTCGGTGCGGGTCAGTTTCGCGAAGGAGATCAGGTCTTCTTCTTTATGCACAACGCGCATGCCACGACCACCGCCGCCGCCAGCGGCTTTGATGATCACCGGGTAACCGACTTCGCGACCAATGCGCAAGGCGGTTTCTTCGTCTTCAGGCAGCGGGCCGTCAGAACCCGGAACGGTTGGCACGCCGGCAGCGATCATGGCGTGCTTGGCCGATACCTTGTCGCCCATCAGGCGAATGGTGTCGGCTTTCGGACCAATGAACGCGAAGCCGGAGTTCTCGACCTGTTCAGCGAAATCAGCGTTTTCCGCAAGGAAACCGTAGCCTGGGTGAATGGCGGTAGCGCCGGTCACTTCAGCGGCGGCGATGATTGCCGGGATGTGCAGGTAAGAGTGCGCGGCCGAGGCCGGACCGATGCAGACGGATTCGTCTGCCAGGCCCAGGTGCATCAGCTCTTTGTCGGCCTTGGAGTAAACGGCGACGGTCTTGATGCCCATCTCTTTGCAGGCACGCAGGATCCGCAGGGCAATCTCACCGCGGTTGGCGATCAGAACTTTTTCCAACTTCGCAGTCATCAAAGTTTCTCCGCGGTTCAAACGATGGTGAACAGCGGTTGGTCGTACTCAACCGGCTGGCCGTCTTCGACGAGGATGGATTCGATCACACCGCTGGTTTCAGCCTCGATGTGGTTCATCATCTTCATGGCTTCGACGATGCACAGGGTGTCGCCTTTCTTCACGGTCTGGCCGACTTCAACGAAGGACGGCGAGCTTGGCGAAGACTTGCGATAGAACGTGCCAACCATCGGCGAACGGGCAACGGTGCCGTTCAGGACCGCTGCGGCTGGCGCGGCAGGCGCAGCGGCGGCAACCGGTGCGGCAGCGGCAGGCGCTGGAGCCGGAGCTGGCATTGGAGCCGGTGCGTAATACTGCTGGGCCGGGGTTTTGCTGTGACGGCTGATGCGTACGGACTCTTCGCCTTCCTTGATCTCGAGCTCGTCGATGCCGGACTCTTCCAGCAGTTCGATCAGTTTCTTAACTTTACGGATATCCATGAATCATCAACTCCCAAGGGTCGGTCAGGGGCGTTTAACGCTTGTTGTTCAAGTCGTTGCCTGTCTTTCAAGCTGCTCTAGTGCGGCCTCCAGGGCCAGTCGATAACCGCTGGCGCCAAGGCCGCAGATCACTCCCACCGCTACGTCGGAGAAGTAAGAGTGATGGCGGAAAGGTTCGCGTTTGTGCACGTTAGACAAATGCACTTCGATGAATGGGATGCTCACCGCCAGCAGCGCGTCACGTAATGCGACGCTTGTGTGCGTAAAAGCTGCTGGATTGATCAGAATGAAGTCGACCCCTTCGCCGCGAGCGGCGTGGATGCGGTCGATCAATTCGTACTCGGCGTTGCTTTGCAGGTGCAGCAAATGATGGCCGGCTTCACGGGCACGGCGTTCCAGGTCCTGGTTGATCTGCGCCAGCGTCGTAGCGCCATAGGTGCCCGGTTCGCGGGTGCCGAGCAAGTTCAGGTTGGGTCCGTGCAGAACCAGTAAGGTCGCCATCTGCTGTTCCTTGTTATCCGTGTGCAATTGTCAGAACCCGGCGACTATGCCGCAAAGCCTTTGTGACTGTCCAGTTCTATGCAATAGCCAGCACGATGGCCGATGTTTGCGCAAAATTTGTGACCGGGTACTTAAATCCGGTCATTTGCTTTCGCAACACGTTCGGCGAAGTCCGTGGCGTTGATCTCGCCGATCACCCGCACGTCGGCGTGTTCGGCGCCGTCTCGGCCAAAAAACATCAGTGCCGGTGGGCCAAACAATTTGTAACGATCGAGCAGGGTGCGTTGCTCGGCGTTGCTGGCGGTGATGTCGAAACGGATCAGGCGATAACCGTTGAGGCGTTCGACCACTTTGGCGTCGTTGAGCACTTCGTGTTCGATGACTTTGCAGCTGATGCACCAGTCGGCGTACCAGTCCAGCAGCAGCGGGGTGCCTGCGGATTTGGCCTCGGCGAGCACGCGGTCAAGATCGGCCGGCGTGGTAATGGTTTGCCAGGCACCCGTGCTTTGCGCGGGTGCGTTGCCGGCAATCAGCCGTGGCTGGCCAATCGGGTTGAACGGATCAGTCTGGCCGCTGAACGCCCCGAACCAGCACGCCAGCGCGTAAAACAGCAGGAACATCCCCAGCAACTGGCCGAGGCGTTTTCGCGGAGGTTTGTAGACGAACTCCAGCGCGCCCATGAACAAGCCGACGCCACCGGCCAGCAGCCCGATCAGCAACAAGGTGATCTGTCCCGGCAACACGCGACTGAGCAGGCCAATCGCCAAGCCCAGCAACAGCACGCCGATTGCGTTTTTCACGTACACCAGCCACGGCCCGCTTTTCGGCAGCCAGGCCGCACCGCCGGTGGCGACCAGCAGCAGCGGCGCGCCCATGCCGAGGCCGAGCATGAACAGTTTCAAGCCTCCACCCAAGGCATCGCCGCTGGCGCTGATGTAGAGCAAGGCGCCGGCCAGTGGCGCCGAAACACAAGGTGAAACCAACAGGCTGGAAACCACCCCCAGCACCGCGGCGCCCCACAGTGAGCCGCCTTGCGTGCGGCCGGCGATCCGGTCAAGTCGACTGCTGATGGCGTGCGGCAACTTGAGTTCGAACACGCCGAACATCGCCAGCGCAAACACCGCAAAAAACATCGCGAACGGCACCAGCACCCACGCCGATTGCAGCCGGGCTTGCAGGTTGAGTTGCGCGCCAAACAAGCCCATTAGCGCGCCGAGCAGGGCGAAGCAGGCCGCCATGGGCAACACGTAGGCGAGCGACAGGTTGAAGCCGCGCCAGCCGCCGACCTGACCGCGCAACACCACGCCGGACAGGATCGGCAGCATGGGCAGCACGCACGGCGTAAAGGTCAGGCCGACGCCGGCAAGAAAGAACAATGCAAGCTCGCGCCAGCTCCAGTTTTGCGTGGTCGGGGACGTTGGTGCGCCGACGCCGTCAATGCTCAAGCGCTCGGTTTCGGGCGGGTAACACAGGCCTTTGTCAGCGCAGCCCTGATAGGTCACGACCAAGGTGAACGCGCGTGGATCGGTGCGCGGCACTTCCACGTCGAGGATGCCGTGGTACACCTCGACGTCGCCGAAGTATTCGTCGTGCTTTTTTTCACCCTTGGGCAGTTGCGCCGCACCCAGCGCGACATCGGCGGGATCGGCGCGAAACTGGAAGCGATGGCGGTAGAGGTAATAACCGTCGGTGGCGACGAAACGCAGCTTGATCGATTGCGCAGTGGCGTCTACCAGGCTGAGCTGAAAGGCTTCGCGCACCGGCAGGAAGTCGGCGCTGTTGTTGATCGAGCCCAACGTGGAACTGGGCCGCGTGTCCAGCAACCCGGCGGCGGTGGCCGGCAGGGCGAGCACTAGAAATAGCAGGCAGAGCAAACGGCGCATGACAATCTCGCGTATCGGAATTGGGGGCATGATAGCGGACGTCAGGCGGGTGTGCAGGGGCTGGATTCTGTGGTGAATGCCCTGGCGCCTTCGCGAGCAAGCCCGCACCCACATTGGAATGCGTGCCCCTGTGGGAGCGGGCTTGCTCGCGAAGGCGTCCCGACGAAAACGCTCGGTCAGACGCGGAAGGCCTGAACCGCTGTGTGCAGGCGCCCGCCCAGCACCAACAAATTCTCCCCTTGCTCACGCCCCTCGCCGATGCGCAGCAAGTTATCCCCACCCAATTGGTGAATCCGCTCGCTGTGATCGCGAATCTCGCTGACCGCGCCGCTCTGCTGCGCCGTGACATCGGCAATGCGCACGGCGGTGTCGGCAATGGTCTGGATCGCGCCAACGATTTTATCCAGCGCACCATCCGCCGCCTGCGCCTGACTGGCCGTGGCCTCAGCGTGCTCAACCTGCGCGCGCATGCCCTCCACCGAGTGCCGCGCCGCCGTTTGCAGCCCGGCAATCAGTGTCTGGATTTCGGCGGTGGCACCCGCCGTGCGTTGCGCCAGGGAGCGAACTTCTTCGGCCACCACGGCAAAGCCGCGCCCCATTTCCCCGGCGCGGGCCGCTTCGATGGCGGCGTTCAGGGCCAGCAAATTAGTCTGGTCGGCAATCGAGCGGATCACCGTCAGTACGCCGCCGATGGTCGCCGACTCTTCAGCCAGGTGTTCGATCATCTGCGCGTTGCCCTGCACCTCACCCACCAGCGCATGCAGCCCGGTAAGGCTCAGGCCGATGACTTTCTGCCCATGCTCCACCGCGAG
Source organism: Pseudomonas sp. NPDC086278 (assembly GCF_050280905.1). Taxonomy (NCBI): domain Bacteria; kingdom Pseudomonadati; phylum Pseudomonadota; class Gammaproteobacteria; order Pseudomonadales; family Pseudomonadaceae; genus Pseudomonas; species Pseudomonas sp. NPDC086278. The sequence goes on along the minus strand of NZ_JBNNWE010000075.1, from coordinate 20,403 downwards.
CCCGGCATTGCGACTGGCGTCGGCCGCCTGGCTGGCATCGCCGGCGACTTGTTGAATCGTTGCTTCCAGTTCGCCGAGCGAATCGCGAATCAGCGCCGTGTCGCCCGCCTGATGCTCTGCGCCGCTGTGCAGGTCGTTGCTCAACTCGGCCAAGGTGCGGCTGCTGCCGGCGACTTGTTCGGCATTGAGGCGAATCGTCCCGACGAGGTCCACCAGATAAGCGCGCAAGCGATTGAGCGACGCTTCAATGTCATGCAGTTCGCGATTGGTGTGGCCCAGTTGAATGTCGCGGCTGAAGTCACCTTCGGCCCACGTCGAGAGCGCCGGCGCAAGGTTGGTCAGCGTTCGCGCCAAGCGTCGCTGCAAGGTGTCGATCAGCAACGCGATCAGCAGAATCAGGCCGATCATCACCCCTTGCATCAAGCGCACTTCGCCCTGGATCTGCCCGTGCTGGGCGCGCACCACCGGCTCCAGTCCGGCGATGGCTTGCTGCACGTCGGCGATTTTCACATGCGTGGCAGTGCTGAGGTCGGTGCGTTTCTGAATCTGGTCGCGGGTGCGCGAGAGCTCGGCGGGATAGCGCGTCAGCAAGCTACCGAGCTCGCGCTTGAGGCCAACGCCGGCGTCTTCGGCGACGGCTTTTTCGGTGTTCTCCAGGCCCATCATCGCGGCGAAATCATCGGTGCCGGATTCACTGCTACCGGTCACGCCAAGCAGCGGCAAAGCGCTGATCAGCTCCGATTGCGCGCGAATGGCCGCGACTTCACGCTCGACCTCGGCCGCCAGTTCGCTACGCCCGCTGCTGACCAGTTTGTCCCGGGCCAGCGACAATTTGCCCACGTGCTGGGACGCGGCGAGCAAGGGCGCGAGGTAGGCCGCGTTGCCGCTGGCGTATTGGCTGAGTTGATCGAGGCTGGCACCGAGTTCACGTTCCGCTTGCAGCAACAATGCCTGCGGATCGCCCGCCAGTTTGCCGGCAGCCAGCAGGTCGGTTTTGCTGAATTCGGCAAGGTTCGACAGGCTCGGGCGCAAGGTGTCGGCCAGGGCCGGGGGCAACTCGGCGAGTTCCAGTTGCAAGGCGTCGATGGCCTGATTGGCGCTGCTCAGGCGCAAGGCATCGCCGCTGCCGAGGTAATCCTCGACATTGCGCGCGACCCCGTTTTGAAATTGCTGGGACAAACCCAGGTAACGCTCCATCAACAGATACGGACGTTCGAGGGCTTTTTGCGACCACCAGAGCGTCGCGCCAAGGGCTACGCACACGGCGACTAAAAGGAGGGTGTTGAGATTGGTCAGCAGCTTCAGGCGCATCGCGGGACTACCAACGGCAGAAGAGTAAGCGCCTGAATTTATTGCGTTTGTGTTACAGGGTTATGACCGAGTGGGTCCATTCCGATGAAAAAGTGGCACTTTGCTTTGACGTCCGTGCGGCTTGTACGCGGTTGCGTCCGGTGTCCTTGGCGCGGTACAGCGCCTCGTCCGCCTGACTGGCCATCAACAGGCTGTCGGAGTCGTCGCAAAGCTCCACCACTCCAGCGCTGAAGGTGCACCACAGATCCTGCGGTTGGGCGGGGTAGTGAATTTCGGCAAAACGCTGGCGAATTTCATCGAGCACTTTATGCGCCGATTCGAGATCGGTGTCGGGCATGACGATGGCGAACTCTTCACCGCCGTAGCGGCCGATGAAGTCGGTCTTGCGCAAACGTTGCTTGAGAAACAGTGCCAGGCTTTTGATCACGCGGTCGCCCATCGGGTGACCATGGCTGTCGTTGACCCGTTTGAAGTGGTCAATGTCGAGCATCGCAAAGCTCAACGGTTTGCTCTCGCGGCGGGCGCGGAAGCTGCAGTCTTCGAGCAATTGCAGAATGTGCGTGTGGTTGTACAGGCCGGTGAGGCTGTCGCGCACCATCCGCGCCTTCAGGTTGCGCGCCCGCGCCGCGCGGTTGCGCACGGTGGTAATCAGGTGTCGTGGCTTGATGGGTTTGGTCAGGAAGTCGTCGCCGCCTTCGCTCATGGCGTCGAGTTGTTTGTCCAGATCGTCTTCGGCGGACAGATAGATGATCGGCACGCTGACGTAACGGTCGTTGTGGCGAATCACTTTGGCCAGTTCGGTGCCGGTACACGCCGGCATGTACATGTCGAGGATGATCAGGTCGGGCTGGAAGTCCGCCAGTTCGGCCATCGCCTGAATCGGCTCGATCAAGGTCCGCGTGACGATCCCGGCGCTGTTGAGCAGGCGCTCGGTGTGCAAGGCCTGGGCGCGCGAATCGTCGATGATCAGCACTTTATAAGGTTCGTACTGGGCGACGCAGGTCAGGACTTCGATCTTTTCCAGCAGGCTCGACGCTTCGAGGGTGCCGGTGAGAAACTCCTGGCCCCCGGCGCGCACGGCGGCGAGTCGGGTCGGGGTGTCGGTTTCCAGCAGGCTGAAAAACAGCAATGGCAACGGTTCATCCAGCCCGACCTGGGCTTCGGCCGCCAGTTGCAAGCCGATGCCGGGGCCGCTGAAGTCGACGTCCATGACAATGGCGGCGGGCAAGCGCTCGATCATCGACGAGCGGAACGCCGCCACGCTGTCCAGCGATTGCGCAATCAGGCCAAAAAACTCAAGTTGCTTGGCCAGGCGTTCGGCGCGGTCGTGATCTTGCAGCATCACGTAGATCGGCTTGCGCAATGGCGGCAGAAAGGTTTGGTCGAGCTGATCGCCATGGCGCAGGCCGGTGCGCGACAGGCGCTGCATCAAGCGATTGAGGTCGGTGATCAGGCCGCTGCTGAGACGTCCGCGATTGGCGTCGACGGCTTCCAGCGACTGGCCGATATGACGCGCCAGCTGGGTATGTTCCGGTTGTTCGAAACGCTCGGCGAAACGCAGCAGGCGCAGATTGGCCTCGCTCAGTTCGGATAAGTCGGTGCTGGACCACTCGCTGCGTTGCAGGCGCTGCCATATCTCAAGAATCTGACGTGCCTGATGAATTACCCGCTGGGCAAAATGGTGCTTGAGGCGCTCACGGCTGGGGTCTTCTGGCTCGGTCATATCCTGACTACTAGTTAGGGTGCATGCTGAGATCGACTGGTGGCTCTATGCTAGCACCTCTTTTCGATTGGATGAGTGCCGTACGACAATAATCTGCAAAGCGACATCATTCAGTTTCTGACTGATCGGTCTTGTTTTGAGGCGTCGGTCCCGGCCAGACCCGCGTGTTCAGGTAGTTTCGGGACCGTTCCTGTTCATCCCGACGCAATTTCCTTGCGCCTGGCGAGCGTCGTCTGTCAGGGATTTCTGATTTTTCGTCGCCATGATTCGGACGGGAATTTCGGCTGTTAGGGTTCAGGGATTCCCTTAGACGCCCCCGATGATCATGACCCAGTGTTTCAAAGAACAACCTAGCGACGCGCAGCGCCTGAACCACAACAGCACGCCCGTTGCTGACTGTGAATGCCAAGACGTGCGGCTTTATGGCAGCAAGACGCTTGTTACTGATGTGCCGATTCTGACGTGCGCCTGCCTCTGGCGGATCTATCAGCGCGAGGCTGAAGAGATCGTTGCGCCGAACGGTGTATTGATCGCCGACCCGGTGGCGCGTAACCGCGCGATCAACGCCGCGTATGCCCGGTTGTGGCTGAACGACCCTCGTTTTCAGTGGGCGGGGCTGGCGGCATTTGCTTCCAAGCAGGTCGGCTGTGGCTTGCTTCATGCTGCGAATACTATCGATCTCGTCGGCGAGGAATATGAGGCGCGGCAGCGCGTGCGTGACAGTCGCCGCGAAGCAGGCTTGTTGACGCCGGACAGGATGGCCGGGCAGGCGGATGAGTTGCGTGACTATAAGGAAGCGGATGCGCGCAATCCGCTGCCCTCCGTGGATATTCGTTCAGCGGGGGAGGACTTGTCGCTGGTGCAACAGCAGTTCCGGCATGTGCACGACATGATGGCGTTGGGCAATACCACGCTCTTCCTGGATATTTTTCCCCTGCATGAGTTTTATGCGAAGCGTGGGTTGGAGGATTTCAAGAAGTGCTTGAACGCTCGCAAGCTGATTTACGGGCACCCAAAGTTTCCGGTGTTGTGGCCGGTGGGCCAGGGACAGCTGAAGTTCGGGGACGATTACATCGAGATCTTGCGTGGATTTGAGGCGATTGAAGCAGGGGACATTGCCGGGAGCGTTGCGCATTTAGCCTGGCATGAGCAGCAAAATATTCTACAGCCCACGATTTATCAGGACGGCCAACTGGTGGCTTTGCTGCGTGGTAACCATGCTGCTTATGTGACCGGATTTCCTTCTGGCGTGGCCCAGCCAATCGAGTTGACGCTCTCCAACCAATGTCAGCGTATTGATGACGGACGCACCATCGGTTTCAGCGACAGTCCGTTTGCGGACTTGTCGGATATCGAGCAGCGAATGCCTTTCGTACTTCGGGCCGCAGCACGCTTTGATCAGATGCTCAATGATACAAACCGTAGTGTGCTGGAGCAGTCGATCGCCGAGATCGCATCAGGGCAGGGAATCCGATGAGTGTGCGGCAAGGTATTGGCCGCTGGCGACTAGGTGCAGGCTTGCTGCTTATCGCTGTGCTGATCTGGGTGGCTACGAATCAGTTGGTTGAGTCGCTATCACAAGAGCCGGTGATCGCCTTGGAGGTGGGCGGCAGCTATGAAACCTTGCGCAAGCATTCTTCGGTTCCCTTCACCGCAAGGGTCCCGGGACATGTCTGGATGGGCCTTCCCAATACGGATGCACGGCTTCGGCTCATCGATCCGCAGTATGAGTTCGTAACGCCGAGAGCGCGTTTTTTTACCGTTGTATTTGACGACAACGTCGTTAGCAGTATTCGCATGTCCCCACAGGTTGAGCCGTTGCTGCTCGATGATGCCCTGAAGGTAGCGCTGGATTTACAAGAACAGTGGCGCCAGGGCGGATGGAGGGTGGCCGGCAGGAAAACCTATCCACCCTTTGAAGACACACCTGAATGGCGGGCGCAGTTGCGAGACGTCAATAAAGGAGGGTCGGTCTACTGGAAAGCGGGCAAAAAATATCAAGTTACGATGCATTTCCACCGATTCAACTACAACAAGCGCCCCAACGAAGAGCGCTACCTCATCACGCTGTCGATCGGCAAGCCATGGACGCCTTTCGCCGAAGACGGGGACGCAGAAGCGCTGATCGAGTTGGATCAGTCCAAGCCGATCACACCCTTGTTTTCCAAATAAACCCAAGGAGCCCCACCATGCCAACCCCCGCCTTCATGACCCTGCGCGGTGAACGACAAGGCTTGATCAGCGCCGGCGCTTTCACTGAGGCGTCGGTGGGTAACGTCTATCAATTGGGCCGTGAGGACCAGATCATGATTCAGGCGCTGAGCCACGGCATTTTTGTGCCCAAGGAGTCGGGCGCGGGCCGTCGCATGCATAAGCCTATGGTCATCTCCAAGGCGATCGACAAGGCGTCGCCGCTGATCAATATCGCGCTGTGTTCCGGGGAATTGCTCAGCCAGTGCCGCGTTGACTGGTATCGCACTTCGGCTCACGGCACGCAGGAGCATTTCTACACCATGGAACTTGAAGACGCGGTGATCATTGGCGCCGAGGTGCTCATGCCCCATTGCCAGGACAGCGCTTCTGCGCACATCACCCAGTTGGAGAAGGTTTACTTCAGCTACCGGCGCATTTCCTGGCGCCATGAAATCAGCCGGACCATGGGCTCCGACGAATGGAGTGCCGAGGCGCTGACGTGAGGCTGGTCAACGCGATTCATTTGTCCGGGTGGGAGCGCCGTCATGCGTATTCAAGCGAGGAAGCGCTGGAGCACGTGCGCCAGGCGCTGGAAGACCGGCAGCCCCTCGAAGGGCTGGACGAATTGCGCGGCGGTCTGCTGATCAATCTCGACAACGAGGTGCTTGGCTCGATTGAGCAGGGGCAGTGGTGGCTGATCAAGCCCGAAGCCGACTTCGCTGACTGGGTGATGCCGTCGCGGACCTTTGATCAAGAAGTCATGAATCTGATGAACAATCCGCCGCCCCAGCCATCGCGTTCGCCACGGCTTTTTCGCCTCGTCGACAGTGTCACGGCGCAGCCGCTGCAGTTGCAGCCATACATCGCGACCATCGACGGGGAGGCCATCCAGCGCACCACCGACGGCGAAGGCATTGCCCATCTTTTTACCCCGGCCGCAGTGCGGCAGATTTCAATGCAGGTCATCGGCCCTTAGCGCCGGCCTTCGGACGTGAGTTCAGCGGCAGCAACTGCCCCCGGTTCAGCCGTGATTTTCGGGATAAGCCTAACGCCGGGTGCCGGCCAAAGGCACGTTGTTGTATGGTTGTGGTCGAACCGAATGAACTCAAGTGATTGAAAGGATATCGCCATGCTGGACTGGAAGAACCGCGCGGACCGCGCGCCTGAACGTGCCGCTGAACCGAAATCGGCCACCCGTAGCTACATCGGCGGCGTGTTGTTCAGCCGGGCGCTGGCCACGTTGGTCGGTCTGTACCTGTTGGTGACCATTGGCCTGGGCTGGTACTGGAGCGAAGAACCTGCGCTGTTTCCGGTTCAGCAAAATGCGCAGATGGCGGCCGAGAAAGAAGGCAAGCAGATGGTCATCGGCTACACCACGGTGGAAACCCTCAAGACCGTTGCCGGTACGTTGCTGAACAAGCCGGGCGGCTATATTTCCAACGACCGTTTCCCGCCGGGCCTGTGGATGGATAACACGCCGAGCTGGGAATATGGCGTGCTGGTCCAGGTCCGCGACCTGACGCGCGCATTGCGCAAGGACTTCGCCCGCTCGCAGTCGCAATCTGCCGAAGACTCCGATCTGGCCAAGGCCGAGCCGCGTTTCAACTTCGACAACAAGAGCTGGGTGCTGCCGTCCAGTGAGTCCGAGTATCAGGAAGGCATCAATTCCCTGAGCCGCTATCAGGCGCGCCTGTCCGACCCGTCGCAGAAAAATGCGCTGTTCTATGCCCGCGCCGACAACCTGAACAACTGGCTGGGCGATGTCGGCACCCGTTTGGGCTCGCTGTCGCAACGTCTGTCGGCCAGCGTTGGCCGGGTCAAACTGAACACGGCGCTGAAAACCGAAGTCGTGGCGCCTGGTCAGGTGCCACAGGTTGACGAGGAAATCGTCGAAACCCCGTGGATGCAGATCGACAACGTGTTCTACGAAGCACGCGGTCAGGCCTGGGCGCTGTCCCACCTGCTGCGCGCCATCGAAGTCGACTTCGCCGATGTGCTGGCGAAGAAGAACGCCACGGTCAGCGTGCGCCAGATCATTCGTGAACTGGAAGCCTCGCAGGAACCGGTCTGGAGCCCGATGATCCTGAACGGCAGCGGCTTCGGCGTGCTGGCCAACCACTCGCTGGTCATGGCCAACTACATTTCCCGGGCCAATGCCGCAGTGATCGATCTGCGTCAACTGCTCAATCAGGGCTGAGTCATGGTCGATAGCGCGAATGAGGTCGCCCACCGTGCGGCCTCGGATGCCGAGCACATCGCCTGGGTCGACGAGCAGGACAACCTGCTCGGCGCCCTGGTCCGTTCCGACCTGCGCGAGCGTGGGCTGATCGGGCGTGGCACCTACATCATGCTGTTCAATAGCGCCGGCGAACTCTGCGTCCACCGGCGCACCCTGAGCAAAGCGATTTACCCCGGTTACTGGGACGTGGCGGCGGGCGGCATGGTGCTCGCCACCGAGACATACGCCGAATCGGCCGCCCGCGAGCTCGAAGAGGAACTGGGCGTCAGCGGCGTGGAGCTGACCGCTCACGATCATTTCTTCTTTGAAGACACCGGCAATCGCCTGTGGTGCTCGGCGTTTTCCGCCGTGTGGGACGGGCCGTTGATCTTGCAGCCGGAAGAGGTGCTGGAAGCGCGGTTTATCCCCATCGATCAGGTGATGCGGGAAATCCAGCAAAAACCTTACTGCCCGGACTCTTTGGCTGCGTTGAAGCGTTATCTGAAGGCGCAGCCAACCGACGTCGCAAAGAAGGTATAAATTGGCGCCGATTGGCTCTTAGCAAGTCGGCTTTTTGCCGTTACACTGCGCGACCTTTTCAAACTGAGCCGGCATTGCTCCTACAGGTCTTTGCCGTTTCAGTAGCGCTGCCCCTGCCTGAGTGGGGCTTCGCGGTCGATGGCTGCTTCCCAAGTTGCCGCGACCAGTCTTTGTCCTCCCAAGAGGATTGCCGGTGGCCAAAAAAGCCGCATCCTTCGCCGCCCTTGGCGGCCTGGTATTTTCCACCGACGCAGGTCGTCATTGCCCGGAATGCAGTAAGCCGGTGGACGCCTGTATCTGCAAACAAACCGTGATCCCGACTGGCGACGGCATTGCTCGCGTGCGTCGCGAAAGCAAGGGCCGTGGCGGCAAGACGGTGACCACCATCACCGGCGTGCCACTGGCTGAAGACGCGCTCAAGGACCTCGCCACGACGTTGAAGAAGCGTTGTGGCACCGGCGGGGCGTTGAAAGACGGGATCATCGAAATCCAGGGCGATCATGTCGAGCTACTCTTGGGCGAGCTGATCAAACTCGGTTTCAAAGCGAAGAAGTCCGGCGGCTAGCAGCCTCTGTGAAAACCACCCTCGGCTTGATCCGGCCCTGAGCATTCAGGTCCGGCGTCGTCTACATGGTTTTCACAGAGCCTGTTCTGACCGGTTCTAAACTCAAGCCAGAATGTGAGGTCTATGCCCCTTGCAGGCAGGCTAATCGTCATTTTCATTCTTTAGACTGCGCCGGCCTGAACCCAGGCGACGCACCATGACTTCTTTATAGGGGACTTCAATGTCCGTACGACGCACACGCAAAGACGATGGCAGCCAATGGACAGTTGCGGACAGCCGCAGTGTTTACGGGATTCGCCATTGGGGGGCCGGGTATTTCGCGATCAATGACGCCGGTCGCGTCGAAGTTCGCCCTAACGGTCCGACCAGTTCGCCCATCGACCTCTTCGAGCAAGTCGACCAGCTGCGCAAAAGCGGCCTGTCCTTGCCATTGCTGGTGCGCTTCCCGGACATTCTGCAAGACCGCGTGCGTCAGTTGACCGGCGCGTTCGACGCCAACATCGAGCGTCTGGAATACCAGAGCAAATACACCGCGCTGTACCCGATCAAGGTGAACCAGCAAGAAGCGGTGATCGAGAACATCATCGCCACCCAGGACGTGTCCATCGGCCTGGAAGCCGGGTCCAAGCCTGAGTTGCTGGCCGTGCTGGCGCTGGCGCCCAAGGGCGGCACCATCGTCTGCAACGGTTACAAGGACCGTGAGTTCATCCGCTTGGCGTTGATGGGCCAGAAACTGGGTCACAACGTGTTCATCGTGATCGAGAAAGAATCCGAAGTCGGCCTGGTGATCGAAGAAGCCGCCGCGCTGAAGGTCAAGCCTCAGGTCGGCCTGCGCGTGCGCCTGTCGTCCCTGGCGTCGTCCAAGTGGGCGGACACCGGCGGCGAAAAGTCCAAGTTCGGCCTGTCGGCGGCGCAATTGCTGTCGGTGGTCGAGCGTTTCCGCGCCGCCGGCCTGGATCAGGGCATTCGCCTGCTGCACTTCCACATGGGCTCGCAGATCGCCAACCTGGCGGACTACCAGCACGGCTTCAAGGAAGCGATTCGTTACTACGGCGAACTGCGCAACCTCGGCTTGCCGGTGGACCACATCGATGTCGGCGGCGGTCTGGGCGTGGACTACGACGGCACGCACTCGCGCAACGCCAGCTCGATCAACTACGACATGGACGATTACGCCGGGGTCGTGGTCGGCATGCTCAAGGAATTCTGCGACGCGCAGAACCTGCCGCACCCGAACATCTTCTCCGAAAGCGGCCGTTCCCTGACGGCACACCACGCCATGCTGGTGGTGCAGGTCACCGACGTCGAGAAACACAACGACGACGTGCCGCAGATCGATAACAAGGAAGAACTGCCGGAAACCGTGCAATGGCTGGTGGACCTGCTGGGTCCGACCGACATCGAGATGGTCACCGAAACCTACTGGCGCGCCACGCACTACATGAGCGACGTGGCCACCCAGTATGCCGACGGCAAGCTGACCCTGGCGCAAAAAGCCCTGGCCGAGCAATGCTACTTCGCCGTGTGCCGCCGCCTGCACAACTCGTTGAAGGCCCGTCAGCGTTCGCACCGTCAGGTGCTCGACGAACTCAACGACAAGCTCGCCGACAAGTACATCTGCAACTTCTCGGTGTTCCAGAGCCTGCCGGACACCTGGGCCATCGGCCAGGTCCTGCCTATCCTGCCACTGCATCGTCTTGATGAAGAGCCGCTGCGCCGTGCCGTGCTCCAGGATCTGACCTGCGACTCCGACGGCAAGATCAAGCAATACGTCGACGAGCAGAGCATCGAAACCAGCCTGCCGGTGCACGCCCTGAACGAAGGTGAGGACTACCTGCTGGGGATCTTCCTGGTCGGCGCCTACCAGGAAATTCTTGGCGACATGCATAACCTGTTCGGTGACACCGACTCGGTGAACATCTACCAGAACGCCGACGGCAGCGTGTACCACGCCGGCATCGAAACCCACGACACCATCGAAGACATGCTGCGTTACGTGCACTTGTCGCCAGAGGAGTTGATGACCCACTACCGCGACAAGTGCGCCAGTGCCCGCATCACCCCTGCCGAACGCACCCAGTTCCTCGACGCTTTGCGCCTGGGCCTGACCCGTTCGTCTTACCTGTCTTCTTGAGGTAAGGCACTGCTCCCGGCAGGTCGTCTGAAAATTTTCCGCACACTTCGGAAATTTCGGATGGCCTGGTGGGACGTTTCTCTATTTTCCAGCGAAATGCCTCACATCCCCGCTTATCCATGCGATGTGGTCTTCTTTTCGCGTAGGTCATTTCCTAAGTTGTACTTCGGCACTCTACTCGGCCAACTCTCTCGGAGAGAATCCCCGGCCGCCCCTCCTGTAGAGAATCGCCGATGTTCGATCCAGTCAACGAACCGTCATTTCGTCTGGATGTAGACGGTCTTTTCGACCCCTTTGAGGTCTTGGCCTTTACCGGTAGTGAAGCGATCAGCGAACCTTTTGCGTTCGACGTGGATCTGCTGATCGACGACCCGACACTTGACCTCGCCAGCTTGTTGTACCGCCCGGCCTATTTGCACTTCGGGACGCAGGGCAACGGCATCCACGGCCAATTGCTTGAACTCGCCCAGCCTGGCCAGGGCACCGGGTCGCGATTGTGTCGCGCACGCCTGGGGCCGACACTCGCCTGCCTGGGCTTGCGTGTCAGCCAACGAATGTTCAGCAACCAATCGGTTCCGCAGATCCTCGGCCAGGTGCTCAAGGCGCATGGCATCGCCGGCAAGGGTTGTCGATTCGACTTGGCGGGCGACTACGCGCCTCAAGACTTCTGCACGCAATATCGGGAAACGGACCTGCAATTTTTCCAGCGGCTGTGTGCCCAGGAAGGCCTTCATTACCGTTTCGAACACCATGCGGGTGGCCACTGCCTGGTCGTCGGTGATGCGCCCGGACCGTTGGGGCGCGGTGAAACGCTCGTTTTCACGGGGACGAGCGAACGACCGGGTGTGCATCAGTTCAAGGTGCACGGGGGCGATCTGTTAGCCGAAGGACGGACCGATTTGCCTACCTTGCGCAGCGGTCAACTGAAGCCGCTGTCCGGCCATCCGTGCGCCGAGTGGAATCGCTTCTGGCTGCTGACCCACGTTGAGCATGACGCGTCGGCATTCGGCTACCGCAACCGGATTCGCGCCGTTGCCGGTGAGCGGCCACCGGTGCCGACGCACCGCCTCGTCAAGCCGCGAATGCACAGCCTGCAAAGGGCTTGGGTGGTCGATGTCGATGAGCCGCAACCGCATTCGTCCAGGCCGGTCGCCGTGCAGTTCGAATGGTTGTATCAGGGCGAAGGTGGGGCGCCCAGCCATTGTTGGTTGCCGATGGCGCCGGAGCTGGCAAGTGCGCACGTCATGCCGTTGGACGAAGGCGCGCAGGTATTGGTGAGCTTTATCGAAGGCGATCCGGATCAACCGTTGATCACCGGGCTGCTTTGCGGTCCCGTGCCGATCGAGGCCTCGAACAGTCCGCCCGTCGTGGCTATCGACGAAGGTCCCTCGTTCGACGCGTTGCTGGGGCTGCTGCACGCCAGCGAACCGTTGGTGGTGTTATGCCTGTTGCCCGGCGGCGGCAGTTTCAACCATTGCCCGCAGGCACTTTGCACGTGCCGGGCGGCGACGCAATTGGGCGGGAGCGGTCCGGCATGATCGTTGTTCAGGCGCCTGACTGCTCTGCGCAATGGCTGTTGCTTGATCGGCCGGGGGCGCCTCAGGCCGGTGCGACACTGCGGCGACAGTTCGCCGATGCCCGTCAATTCCAGCTGTTCGAAGACACCGAGTATCATCCGTTACGCGAACAAGGGCCGGTGTTGGTCGACCTCAAGGCCTGCCCCGCGCTCGCCCAATGCTGCGTGCGTGAACCGCGGGCCTGGCCCGGGTTGTTGTTGATCAGCGACGCCGACGTCACGCGGTTGCTCGCGCATTTGCGGCGCATGCTCACGGTAACCCTGGGCTTGCATCACCGCGCGTTATTGAGTTACTGCAACCCGCACACGGCGAGTTATTTTTTCGATGCCTGCGACGCCGAGGAACTGAGTCGCTGGCTCGGTCCGATCAGCCAGTTGCGCTGGTTCGGCGGCACCTGGGCCGACCGCGCCATTGGCAGTCAGGGCTGGCAACAGCTGTTCAATCCGGGGCTGGCTGTCCAGCCGTTGGCCGTCGAGGAAAACCTCACGCCGCGCCAGCACGACAGCTTGCAAACCTGCCTGCTGGAACAACACGCCTGGTGCTGGAGCCAATCTGTCGGGACCGATTACAGTCGCCTGTGGTCCCATGTCCAGGAAGGGCTGGCGCTGGGCTTCACCGAGCGCGCGGCCCACGATGACTGGTTGTGGCTGCGCTTGCAGCACCCTGGCGCGTTGCCGCAATTGCCACTGCCCGGCCTCACCCAGCAAGAGCGTCTCGATAGCCTGCGCAACCTGTGGCAGCCCCCCTCACCCTGACTGCGAGGCGATATCCATGGCGAGCAACCTGCGGCGACTGTTCGGCGTGACCTTGGGTGGTTTGGTGCTGGCGTTGATGATGGCGTGCTCGCCGCTCAAGATGCTCAACGCACTGACCCCGGATGGCACGTTCGACAAGACAGAGGGCATTGCCTATGGCGATGATCCGCGGCAGAAGCTCGATGTCTACGTGCCGCGTCATCCGGCGGCGAATGCGCCGGTGGTGGTGTTTTTCTATGGCGGCAGCTGGAACAGCGGTTCGCGCAGTGACTACGGTTTCGTCGGCGAGGCACTGGCGTCCCGGGGCATTGTCGCGGTGCTGGCGGATTATCGGTTGTATCCGCAGGTGCGTTATCCGCTGTTCCTTGAGGACAATGCCAAAGCGGTGGCCTGGACCCACGAACACATCCGGCAATTTTCCGGCAACCCGCAGCGGCTGTATTTGATGGGGCACAGCTCCGGCGCCTACAACGCGGCGATGCTGGCGCTGGACCCTGGCTTGCTTGGCGCGGTCGGTTTGTCGCCGCATGACCTCAGCGGCTGGATCGGGCTGGCGGGGCCGTATGATTTTCTACCGATTGAAAATCCGGACGTGCGCCCGGTGTTCTTCTGGCCGAATTCGCCGCCGCAGTCGCAACCCATCAACCATGTCAGTCACGGTGCACCGCCAGCGTTGCTGATAGCTTCGCGCGACGACAACCTGGTCAACCCGACCCGCAACACCGCAGGCCTGGCGAAAAAATTGCGCGAGGCCGGGGTGCCGGTTCGCGATTTCTATTTTTCCCGCACGGGCCACGCAACGCTGGTGGCGACGTTGTCCCGGCCGATGCGCGGTTTGGCGCCGGTGCTGGATGAGGTCGCGGCGTTCGTCAAGGACCCGCCGACTCAATGAGCCTTGCCGGCGAACCAGCCGTCATTCATGCGCAAGCGCCAGGCAATGGCGCCGAGGGTCAGGCTGCGCAGCAACATGAACAACAGGAACGTTATCCACAGGCCGTGATTGCCCAGGCCTTGCAGCGCCCAGGCGAACGGCAGCAGCAAAACCACGGTCAGCAGCATGCCGTTGCGCATTTCACGGGCACGGGTGGCGCCGATGAACAAGCCGTCGAGCAGGTAGCTCCAGACCGCAATCAGGGGCAACGCGGCGAGGTAGGGCAGGTAGATGAACGCGGTGTCGCGCACGCTCTGGATGTCGGTCTGCATCTCGATGAACAGGTGCCCGGCGAAGCCGAACAACACGGCAAAGCCCAGGCTCGCCAGCAACGACCAGCCGCAAGCGACCACCAGTGAGCGGCGCAACGCGTCCCGGTCCCGCGCGCCAATGGCATGCCCGCACAGCGCTTCCACGGCGTGGGCCAAACCGTCCAGCGCGTGCGCCGTCAGCAGCAGGCCGTTGAGCAGCAGCGCGTTGGCGGCGACGGTGGCATCGCCCAACCGCGCGCCTTGCACGGTGATCAGGAAAAACACCGATTGCAGCGCCAGGCTGCGAATGAAAATGTCGCGGTTGACTGCCAGCAGCGGCCGCCAGCTGCGCCACAGTGCCAACGCGGCCCAGGCGATATGGCCGGGGTAGGCGCGCAGGGCTTTGCGGGTCAGGAGCAGGCCGATCAGCGCGCCGGTCCATTCGGCGATCACCGAGGCTCGAGCCGCACCGACCACGCCCCATTCCAGCCCGAGAACGAACCACAGGTTCAGTGCAATGTTCACCAGGTTGGTGCTCAGCAAAATCGCCAGCGGTGCCCGGGCGTTCTGGGTGCCGAGGAACCAGCCGACCAGCGCGTAACTGGCCAGCGCCGCCGGCAAGCCGAACAGGCGCGTGTGGAAAAATTCGCGGGTGAGTTGATTCAGCTCCGCCGACGGTTGCATGAAGTGCAGCGCCACGCCACTCAGCGGCACACCCAAGGCGCCGAGCACAATCGCCAGTCCCATGGCCAGCAACAGGCCCTGCAACAAAATCTGCCGCAACGCCGCGCCATCCCCGCGACCGGCAGCCTGTGCGGCAAAACCGGTGGTACCCATGCGTAGAAACCCCATGCCCCAGGCCAGAAAGGTATACAGGCTGGCCCCGACCGCCACCGCGCCCAATTGATGGGCGTGGGGCAAGTGGCCGATGACGGTGCTGTCGACCAGCGCCACCAGCGGCACGGAAATGTTCGAGAGAATCATCGGCGCAGCCAGCGCCCAGACCCGGCGATGGGTAGGGCGGTCGCGCCAGTCGGCGATCAGGTTGGACATGCGGGCTCCTTGAGGAGCGGCATTGTAACGACACATTTGCAAACTGCGGCGATCCATTGTGGGAGCAAGCCCGCTCCCACGGGGCTTGGCGGTGCTAGTGGATGATCCAGCTCAACAACCACAGCCCCAGCACCAGCCAGATGATGCCCATGATGATCGACGCATTCATGAACGCGCGAATCGCCGACCACAGCAGCATCAAGCCCAGAATCAGCGCGATGATGCTGATGATCGACGTGTCCATCCCCAGCGCCCTGGACAGCCCTTCGACAAAATTGCCACCGGCGTGACTCAACAGATTGAACAGGCCGCTGAGGCCGTCAACGATAAAACGGATGACGGAACCGAGCGCCTGGCCGAGCCATTCGAAAAAACTTTCTACCTGCATGGGGTTAACGTCCTGATGAAGTGGTTGAGCCTTGGGCCATTGATCGCGGTGGCGAGTTCCCCACAAGCATAGAGTGTTGCGCTGGACCTGTGGGAGCAGGCCCGCTCCCACATCGATCTGCCCACTTGCCATCCCTGCTCATCCCCCCGAAGCTATACGCCTTCAGGAGAGCCCGATGAACCTTGTTGAACTGACCGAACGCCTGCACGCCATCCGTGATCGCAATGACTGGCGGCCATTCCACAGCCCGAAAAACCTGGCGATGGCCGCAAGCGTGGAAATGTCCGAGCTGGTGGAAATCTTCCAGTGGCTGACCGAAGACCAGTCGCGCCAGTTGCCGGCCGATAAACTGGCCCACGCCGGGCAGGAAGTCGGCGACATCGTGCTCTATCTATTGCTGCTGTGCAGCGAGTTGGGGTTGGACATGAACGAAGTGGTGCGCAGCAAACTCGCCGACAGCGAACGGAGGTTCAGCTGATGAGCGACCGTCATTTCGATCAGTTGGCAACCCGTTTCGCCGAGAAAATCTACGGCGGGGCCAAAGGCGCGATTCGCCTTGCGGTGCTTCAGGCCGACCTGGCCGAAAGCCTGCCGGAGCGGCCATTGCGCGTACTCGACATCGGCGCCGGTCTGGGTCACATGTCGCTGTGGCTGGCCCAGCGTGGCCATGACGTCACCCTGGCCGAGCCCGCCGAACCGATGCTCGAAGGCGCGCGCCAGCGTTTCGCCGAAGCCGGGCAGGCCGCGACGTTCATTCAGGCGCCGTGGCAAGAATTGCTCGGTCAACTCACCGAACCCTACGACCTGGTGCTGTGTCACGCCGTGCTGGAATGGCTGGCCGAACCCCACGCGATCCTGCCGGTGCTGCATCAACTGACCAAGCAGGATGGCTGGCTGTCCCTGGCCTTCTACAACCGCGATGCGCTGATTTATCGCAACCTGCTCAAGGGCCACTTTCGCAAGATGCGCAAGAACGACATGGCCGGCGAGAAGCAGAGCCTGACCCCGCAACGGCCGCTGGACCCACGGGAGCTGGCCGCGCAACTTGAAGGCCTGTGGCAGGTCGAAAGCCAAAGTGGGGTGCGGGTTTTTCACGACTACATGTCCGTGGAATTCCAGGCCCGCGCCGAGCTGGTGGACTTGCTCGAAATGGAACTGGCCCACCGTCGTCACCCAAGCTTCGCCGGGCTTGGGCGTTACTTGCACTGGATCTGTCGGCCGGTCTGATCGGAGCGCGAAATGAACAGTCGTTCGGGGTTATTGCTGATGTGTCTGGGGTTGGCGGCTTGTCAGGGCAGCAACCCGTATGTGGCAACCTCCAACCCATTGCCACCGGCACCGCCCGGCGCGGCGAACACCTTTGATCGCAGCGCCTACCCGGCGCCGCCGCGTGACTACGCGCGTTATCGCAGCTGGGCGTGGCTCAATGGGCGCTTGCCGCCGGGCAGTGCGTGGGCGGATTCGGCGCAAGTCGCCGAAGCGGTGAGCAATGCCCTTGATCAGCGCGGCTTGCGCCCGTTGCACGATAATCGGCCGGCCGACCTGTTCGTCAGCGCCGATTTACGCCTGGAAACCCGCTTGCGTCAGGTTCAGGACGACTACGGTTATTACGGCGCTGGTTATGGCGGTTACAACCGCTACGGCAACGGGTACGGCGTGTACAACTCGGTGCCGATCGTGCGCACGTATCAGGAACAGGTCGTGGTGGTGCGGGTGGACATGTTCGACGCGCAAAGCGGTCAACCGGTCTGGAGTTCCAGCGCCGAGACCAGCAATCGCGGTAATCAAATCGAGCAGGCCGATGCCATTCGGGAGGCTGTGGAAAAGGCGATGTCGGCGTATCCTCCCAGTTAGCTGTCTTGTAGATAAGAAGCATTCCACAGGTTGATGCCTTTCACCGGAGAACCATCATGTTCCGTCGTCTCGCTTTACTGGCAGTGGCCGCGCTGCTCAGTGCCTGCGCCGCCAACCAGGTCAACTATGACTTTGATGCCAGCCGCGACTTTGCCGCCTATCGCAGCTGGAGCTGGAAAGAACCCGCCCTGCAATACCGTCCCGATGACCCTCGGATCAAAAGCGACCTGACCGAACAGCGCATTCGCCAGTCGGTGGCCGACCAGCTCGATCAGCGTGGCCTGCGACCTGCGGCTGCGGGCGCGAAGGCTGATGTGAACGTGCAGGCATACCTGATCGTCGAGGAGCGCCAGCAGCAAGTGACGACCAACTATGGCGGCGGTTGGGGCAACCCCTGGAACGGTTACTGGGGCGGGCCGATGTACAACGAAACGCGCAACGTCAGCTACAAAGTGGCGACCATCCAGATTGACTTGCTCGACGGCAAGGACGGCAAACTGGTGTGGCGCGGCAGCGATGAGCAGTTGCTCAGCAGCTCGCCGGACCCGGAAGAACGCAGCAAAAAGGTGCGTGAAACCGTCGCCCGGATCCTCGCCAACTACCCGCCTCGATAAACACCGCACAATCCCTGCAGGAGCAGCGCCAGTCCAATGCCTACAGGCGCGGCCCCTGTGGGAGCGGGCTTGCTCGTCGAACACGCCGCGATCCGACCAGACCCACCACGCATGTTCGCGCCCCGGCAATTGCAGGTTGATCTCTGCGCTGCTGACCGGCGCTTGCGGGCTCAACTGGCTGAGCCGCAGCAAAAACGCCTGGCGCTGATCGTCCGACATCCAACTGCCCAGGTTAATGCCGGGCAATTGCTCGGGCTGACATTCCAGGTACACCGCCAATGGCCGGTTGCCGAACGTCAGCGTCAGGTCCGGGCGATAGCGACAGATCATCGCCGGGGAGTCTTCCACCAGAATGCGATAGCGCTCTTCGCTCTGTTTCACGTGCTCGGCGGCGAGGGTCGCGTCGGTGACGTCCAGCCACAGGCCGACGGCTTCCACCGGCAGGCCGAGGTCGTCGCGCAGCAACTTGGCTTCGTCGAGCAGCCAATGGTAATCGCCACGACTGTCGCGCAGTCGATACCGGGCGCGCACCGAGCCTTCGCGTAACAGCAAGCGGGTGCGCTCGAGGTAACCGTCGCGGTCTTCGGGATGCACCCGGTCGATCAAGGTGCCCGCGCTGCAATCAGCGAGTGTCAGGCCGAGCAACGGCAGCAAGCTGTCGCTGAAAAACGTCGGTTGCAGTGCGCCTTCGACGTAGCGCTGCACGTAGATCACGGCCGGTGAGCTGGCGATCAGGTTGTCCAGTCGGGCATGCGCGGTCGCGGCGTGCTGCTCCTGGTTTTTGATGTCGCTGATGTCGAGCATGAAGCCCAGCAGCCGCCGGTTTTTACCGACGCCCACGGCTTGGCCTTGCAGGCGAGCCCTGGGCGCAGGTGCGTTGGCGCTTTTGTACCTTCTGTGGAGCGGCAGCACTTGGCTGGGTGCCGAGGCGGTGCAGGGCGGTTGGGCGGTTTTTCTGGCGCTGGCGTTCACATTGCCGGGCTATGCGCTGCGACGCCTGGGTGCCGGGGATGTGAAATTAATGACAGCTTTGGCCATCGCGACGGACGGTACACATCTGCTTGGCAGCTTTATCGGTGCCGCACTGGCCAGCGTGGCGTGGCTGCTGATTGCGCCAAAAGTCTGGCTTCATATGAGTCAACGGGTTAGATAACGTCTTCGATATTTAGGGCCTGGAACGTCAAAAAAGCAGCCATTTGTGCCCTTCGTGCTCGCAGGGTTTTTACTGACGCTGCTTTGGATCCATTAGTCGCTTGGCCCTGGCCGTTCTATGTACAGAGTCTGAAAGTGCGTCTACTTTCAAATCACAAGTTGTACAGCCTGTGGCTGTCAGTACAGGAACGGTCAGCTTTGGCCTGAGCATGGAGTAGCGCGTGAACAAGTTTACGTCGGCGGTAAAAGTCCTTGTGGTCGATGACCAGCCTTTGATTGTTGAAGAACTCTGCGAGTTTCTGGAGGCCAGCGGCTATCGCTGTGTGCCTTGCGAGTCCAGTCAACAAGCGATTGCCCGTTACAGCGAGGATCTGCAGATCGGTTTGGTGCTGTGTGATTTGCTCATGCCGGACATGGACGGGATCGAGCTGGTGCAGGCGTTGCAGCGGCTGTCCGGCAAGCACCGGGCCTTCGAGGCGATCATGCTGACCGGGCGTGCGGACAAGCAGGATGTGATCAAGGCGTTGCGCGCGGGGATTGCCGATTATTACCAGAAGCCGATTGATCTGGATGAGTTGCTTGAGGGTGTGCAGCGTCAGGAGTTGGCGTTGCAGGAGCGGCAGAAGAGTGTGCAGTTGGGGCATTTGAATCAGAAACTGCAGTATTTGTCCGAGTCGATCGATGACTTGTATCAGGATTTGGATAAGGTGCGGCGCAGTCCTCAGGCGTCGGATGATTCCGAGGTGGATGTGAGTGAGCTGGATCGGGTGGAGATCCCGGCGATTTTCAATCAGTTGTCGCCACGGCAGTTGGATGTGGCGCGGTTGGTGGGGAAGGGGCAGACCAATTATCAGATTGCCTGTGAGTTGGGGATTACCGAGAACACGGTGAAGTTGTATGTGTCGCAGGTGTTGCGGTTGACGCATATGCATAATCGGACGCAGTTGGCGTTGGCGCTTTCTCCTAGTAGTTCGGGGATGCGGCAGCGGGTTACGGCGCATTGAGTTTCTGGGTGGTGGTGCTGGTGGTGGTGGGGTACATATCCATTTCTGCGGTAACGGCGGCTGGCGGTTTCGCCCTTACGGCGAGTCCCTTTTGGCAAACGCCCCAAAAGGAACCAAAAGGTCTCGCCCCGGCGTCCGGC
>NZ_JBNNWE010000074.1:0-29924 GCF_050280905.1 Pseudomonas sp. NPDC086278 | reverse complement strand
TCACGCAACGCATGTCTTACGACGGCGGTGGCGGGGCGGTCGGGCTGAGTACATCGTTGTTCACCAGAACACCGGCGTTTCTGGTGTCCTCACCTCGCGGCAGTTGATCATGCGCTTTTCGTCGACCGCGACGCGGGCGGAGGCGCCTTCGAGTTCGGCGAGGCCTTCGGCGACGTCGAGGGTGTCCAGAGCAGCTTTGGCACGGGCGATGGCGGCAGAGTCAGTCGCGGTAACGGCGCGAGCTTCTTGAGCGGCGACACCACCAGCGGTGTCGAGTCGGTCCATGTTGGCTTCGGTCGCGTGGCCGGCGTTGGCGCCTTTTACCACGGCTTCGCCGCTGTCTTCTTTGTCGAATTCGTCCCAGCTCAGCATGACGTGTCGTCTCCTGCGTGAGGGCCAGATGCCCGTGTGATTGGTGTTCACACGGTCGTTCTGACCGCGTTGGATCTTAAGGAATCGTTTTTTGCAGCAGCTAAGGCAGGCAATAAAACAGAATTTTGTACGGGGTTCCGAGAGCCACTGATGGGCGCAGACAGCGATAAACGCCACTGCGGGGCTTCAGACTGGCTTTTCATCCCTGTAAGGGAATATTGCAGGCCCGTTTAAGGCGGCATTATAGGGAAGTTTTTGCCGGCGTGGTGCGGCGAATCGGCTCATGGTCTGGCCGAAAGGGATGGTTTTTCGGGCAAAGCGAGGGATTACAGGGCTTTGGCCGGCATAGATTTTTTTTTGTTAATTTTGACGCTGGTTTGTTTTTGTTCAAAAAACAGCCAAAAAAGCGCTTTTTCACTACATGTTGTGTTTCGGAGCGGGTTTCACTGGCTTCAAACACAACTGAGCCCGACCGAAGCCGGGCCGGAATCGAGCTTCAGCCAGCGCTGAAATTGTCCGATTCGGTGCAGTCTTGATCAGCCATTGGAGCAGCCATTGCCCATGACGCTGTAGCGCAGAATGTGGCGTTGACCTTTCGAGTCGTCGTATTCCATTTTGGCCGGGACCACTTCGCAGACGTTCGGGATTTCGCTTATGGAAACAACGTTGGCGATGTCCAGGTCGGTGGAGTAGGTGTATTCCTCGACGGCGGGTTGTTGCTGTGCGACATCAGTCGGGGCCTCGTCTGCCATGGCGATTGCGCACAGGCTGCTGAGGGCCAGAACTAATAAAGCTTTCATTTCAAAAGTACCTTTCTGAGGTCGAATGGGGTCACGCAACCTTTTTGGGGTTGCGTGTGTAACTTCAGTATCGGGAGTTGGATTAACGGCCTTCGTGGGGGCTGCAACTGGGTTAATCACGGTGCCTTGTTGGCGAGGTGGATTTTAGGCGTGGGAGTTTTATTCATATAGGCGGGGTTTTGATAAACACCTTTGGCGAATTTCGTAACAATCAGCGATTAACGTAATGGAGGCCGGTTGCAGTTGGCCTTTGCGGTGGGTTTTTTCAGGTTGGTCGCGTTAGCGTTCTTCGCGGGCAAGCCACGCTTCCACAGGGTTTGGCGTACTTTCAGGCGACGTGTTTCGGCTTATCACGGTGTTTTGTAGGGGCTTGTTACTACCATCGTCGAATGGTTCTATAGGGCCGACCCGGCTACAACACAGGCCATACAAAAACAACTATTCCACCGAGGTAAGAAAGATGAGTGCGGCTTCTCTGTATCCCGTTCGTCCCGAGGTAGCAGCCAACACGCTGACCGACGAGGCGACCTACAAAGCCATGTACCAGCAGTCGGTCGTCAACCCGGACGGCTTCTGGCGCGAGCAAGCCCAGCGCCTCGACTGGATCAAGCCTTTCACCACGGTGAAACAGACTTCGTTCGACGATCACCATGTCGACATCAAATGGTTCGCCGACGGCACCCTGAACGTTTCCTACAACTGCCTCGACCGTCACCTGGCCGAGCGCGGCGATCAAGTCGCGATCATCTGGGAAGGCGATGATCCTTCCGAAAGCCGCAACATCACCTACCGCGAGCTGCACGAACAAGTTTGCAAGTTCGCCAACGCCTTGCGCGGCCAGGACGTGCATCGCGGCGACGTCGTCACGATCTATATGCCGATGATCCCCGAAGCCGTGGTCGCCATGCTGGCCTGCACCCGCATCGGCGCGATTCACTCGGTGGTATTTGGCGGTTTCTCGCCGGAAGCCCTGGCCGGTCGCATCATCGATTGCAAATCCAAAGTGGTGATCACCGCAGACGAAGGCGTTCGTGCCGGCAAGAAAATCCCGCTGAAGTCCAACGTCGACGACGCACTGACCAACCCGGAAACCAGCAGCATTCAGAAAGTCATCGTGTGCAAGCGCACCGGTGGCCACATCAAGTGGAACCAGCATCGCGACATCTGGTACGAAGACCTGATGAAAGTGGCGGGCAGTGTCTGCGCGCCGAAAGAGATGGGCGCTGAAGAAGCGCTGTTCATCCTTTATACCTCTGGCTCCACCGGCAAGCCGAAGGGCGTGCAGCACACCACCGGTGGTTACTTGCTGTACGCGGCCATGACCCACGAGCGGGTGTTCGACTACCGTCCGGGCGAAATCTACTGGTGCACTGCCGACGTCGGTTGGGTCACCGGCCACACGTATATCGTCTACGGCCCGCTGGCCAACGGCGCGACCACGGTGCTGTTCGAAGGCGTGCCGAACTACCCGGACATCACTCGGGTGGCGAAGATCGTCGACAAGCACAAGGTCAACATTCTCTACACCGCACCCACCGCGATCCGCGCAATGATGGCGGCGGGCACCGCTGCGGTTGAAGGCGCTGATGGCAGCAGCCTGCGTCTGTTGGGTTCGGTCGGCGAGCCGATCAACCCGGAAGCGTGGGATTGGTACTACAAGAACGTCGGCCAATCCCGTTGCCCGATCGTCGACACCTGGTGGCAGACCGAAACCGGCGGCAACATGATGAGCCCACTGCCTGGCGCTCACGGCCTCAAGCCTGGCTCGGCGGCCCGTCCGTTCTTCGGCGTGGTGCCGGCGCTGGTGGATAACCTGGGCAACATTCTCGAAGGCGTTGCCGAGGGCAACCTGGTGATTCTGGACTCGTGGCCAGGTCAGGCACGCACGCTGTACGGCGACCATGACCGCTTCGTCGACACCTACTTCAAGACGTTCCGTGGCATGTATTTCACCGGCGACGGTGCGCGACGTGACGCCGATGGTTATTACTGGATCACCGGTCGCGTCGATGACGTGCTCAACGTGTCCGGCCACCGCATGGGCACCGCCGAAATTGAAAGCGCGATGGTCGCTCACCCCAAAGTTGCCGAAGCGGCTGTGGTCGGTGTGCCACACGACATCAAGGGGCAGGGCATTTATGTCTACGTCACCTTGATCGGTGGCGAAGAGCCGAGCGAGCAACTGCGCCTGGAGCTGAAAAACTGGGTGCGCAAAGAGATTGGTCCGATTGCATCGCCGGACGTGATTCAGTGGGCGCCGGGGCTGCCGAAGACGCGTTCGGGCAAGATCATGCGGCGGATTCTGCGCAAGATTGCGACGGCTGAATACGACGGGTTGGGCGATATTTCGACCCTGGCGGACCCGAGTGTGGTGCAGCATTTGATTGATACGCACAAGACGATGAACGTGGCTTAAACCGCCGCTACTGAGTCATTGAAACCCTGCCGGATAGCATGTCTGGTGGGGTTTTTTTATGTTTGAAGGGTGTGTGTTGGCAGGCGGGCCTCTTCGCGGGCAAGCCCGCTCCCACAGGGATCTCTAGTGAACGCAAGATTTCTGAACAACCCATAAACCTGTGGGAGCGGGCTTGCTCGCGAAGGCGATCTACCTGACACCCGATAAACAACGCCCAATAATTATCGGCTTCATCTGTCAGGCATTTCCCTCTGTTACCCATCACCCTTCAAGTAACTGAATGTGTAACCGCACGCTCGAAGGCGGGGCATTGAGAAACGCAAAGCCCCATTCCCGAGCCTGCAAACCGGTCGAAAAAAATAAGACACCACTCTGCGCTTGCCGGATTAGAAGGCTTTGCCAATAATGGGCCCGCAATTTGCAACTGATATCGGTTCACTGTCTTTTGCTCTTGCATGAATTTGCAGGACTGTCAACGCGCCCAAACGGCTTTCTCGGTGCTTCTGTAATTAGTTGTCGCATTGAAGAAATATCGGCTTCGGGCCTGTCGTTAGAATGCCGATCACTCGCTCGTCGTCGCTCGCGTTGAAATCAACGCGGGTTTCCTAGGACGCAGCAACCGCTTTCCGGTTTTACTCACTCGCATATTGGGCTGTTGCTCACTCTGCCGTTTTTGCCCTTTACCGATGGAGTTCCAGAATGAAGAAACTCGTGCTGCTTGGCGCCCTGGCACTGTCCGTGCTGTCCCTGCCAACCTTCGCCGATGAAAAGCCTCTGAAAATTGGTATCGAAGCGGCGTACCCTCCGTTCGCTTCCAAAGCGCCAGACGGCAGCATCGTTGGTTTCGACTACGACATCGGCAATGCCCTGTGCGAGCAGATGCAGGTCAAGTGCGAGTGGGTCGAGCAAGAATTCGACGGCCTGATCCCGGCCCTCAAAGTGCGCAAGATCGACGCGATCCTGTCGTCGATGTCGATCACCGACGACCGCAAGAAGTCTGTCGACTTCACCAACAAGTACTACAACACCCCGGCTCGCCTGGTCATGAAGGCCGGCACTCAGGTCAGCGAAGGCCTGACTGAGCTCAAGGGCAAGAACATCGGCGTGCAACGTGGTTCGATCCACGAGCGTTTCGCCCGCGAAGTCCTGGCCCCGCTGGGTGCCGAGATCAAGCCGTACGGTTCGCAGAACGAAATCTACCTCGACCTGGCCGCTGGCCGTCTCGACGGTACCGTGGCAGACGCTACCCTGTTGAATGACGGTTTCCTGAAAACCGACGCCGGCAAAGGTTTCGCGTTCGCAGGCCCGGCCTTCACCGACGTCAAATACTTCGGTGATGGCGTAGGTATCGCGGTTCGCAAGGGTGACACGGCTGAACTGGAGAAGCTCAACGCTGCCATCGCCGCCATTCGCGCAAACGGCAAGTACAAGCAAATCCAGGACAAGTACTTCGACTTCGACATTTACGGCAAGTAAGTCCGTCGCATCGAACAGTCCGAAATGGCGCAAGCAACAGGATCTCTGAGGTTTGCGCCATTTTTTCATCCCAACTTTCGAGGACCTGAATCATGTTGAAAGGCTACGGGGCTGTCATCCTCGATGGCGCATGGCTGACGCTTCAGCTCGCCTTGTCGTCTATGGTCTTGGCCATCGTTCTGGGTCTGATCGGCGTTGCACTGCGTCTGTCGCCGGTGCGCTGGCTGGCCTGGCTCGGCGATCTGTATTCCACGGTGATTCGCGGTATTCCCGATCTGGTGCTGATCCTGCTGATTTTCTACGGCGGTCAGGACTTGCTCAACCGCGTCGCGCCGATGCTCGGCTTTGATGACTACATCGACCTCAACCCGTTGGCCGCCGGTATCGGCACCCTCGGTTTCATCTTCGGAGCGTACCTGTCGGAAACCTTCCGCGGTGCCTTCATGGCCATTCCGAAGGGGCAGGCCGAAGCCGGCATGGCGTACGGCATGAGCAGTTTTCAGGTGTTTTTCCGGGTGTTGGTGCCACAAATGATTCGCCTCGCGATTCCGGGCTTCACCAACAACTGGCTCGTCCTCACCAAGGCCACCGCGCTGATTTCGGTAGTGGGCCTGCAAGACATGATGTTCAAGGCCAAGCAGGCGGCAGATGCCACCCGCGAGCCTTTCACCTTCTTCCTCGCAGTGGCGGCGATGTACCTGGTGATCACCAGTGTCTCGTTGCTGGTATTGCGTCAACTTGAGAAGCGCTACTCGGTAGGCGTAAGGGCGGCTGATCTATGATCTTCGACTACAACGTCATTTATGAAGCGTTGCCGCTGTACTTCAGTGGCTTGCTCACGACCCTCAAGCTGTTGGCGATTTCGCTGTTCTTTGGTCTGCTGTGCGCTGTGCCGCTGGGCTTGATGCGCGTCTCGAAGAACTCGGTCGTCAACATGTCCGCGTGGCTCTACACCTATGTGATCCGCGGCACGCCGATGCTGGTGCAGCTGTTTTTGATCTACTACGGTCTGGCGCAATTCGCAGCGGTACGCGAAAGCTTCTTGTGGCCATGGCTGTCCAGCGCAACCTTCTGTGCGTGCCTGGCCTTCGCGATCAACACCAGCGCCTACACCGCCGAGATCATCGCCGGCAGCCTGCGCGCGACGCCGAACGGCGAGATCGAAGCCGCCAAGGCGATGGGCATGTCGCGCTACAAAATGTACAAGCGCATCCTGCTGCCGTCGGCCTTGCGTCGGGCGCTGCCGCAGTACAGCAACGAAGTGATCATGATGTTGCAGACCACCAGTCTGGCCTCCATCGTGACCCTGATCGACATCACCGGCGCTGCGCGCACGGTCAACGCCCAGTATTACTTGCCGTTCGAAGCCTACATCACCGCCGGCGCGTTCTATCTGTGCCTGACGTTCATTCTGGTGAAACTGTTCAAACTGGCCGAGCGCCGTTGGCTGGGCTATCTGGCCCCACGGAAGCATTGATATGGAACGCATCGATCATTCATTGCCGTGGAGCCACCTGGGCAGCGAACGCCAGATTTCGGTGTTCCGTTTCGGCACGGGCGAGCGCAAGGCCTACATTCAGGCCAGCTTGCACGCCGATGAACTGCCAGGCATGCGCACCGCGTGGGAGCTGAAAAAGCGCCTGACACAACTTGAAGCCCAAGGCTTGCTCAACGGGGTGATCGAATTGGTGCCGGTGGCCAATCCACTGGG
Source organism: Pseudomonas sp. NPDC086278 (assembly GCF_050280905.1). Lineage (NCBI taxonomy): Bacteria > Pseudomonadati > Pseudomonadota > Gammaproteobacteria > Pseudomonadales > Pseudomonadaceae > Pseudomonas > Pseudomonas sp. NPDC086278. Next base: position 23,149 of record NZ_JBNNWE010000074.1, on the reverse strand, counting down.
CCTCGATCAACTGCTGCAAGGCACTCATCAAGGGCGTTTCGAGGCGGGCAGCGGTAAGAACTTCAACCGCGATTTCGTCGAGTTGAGCGCGCCAGTCGCCGCTGAGCTGGCCGAGCGCCTGGGTGATGATCCGCACGCCAATGTCCGGTTGATCCGTCAGGCCATGAGCGACGCGCTCGCCGCATTGCCGCCCGCCGCGAGCCAGTTGCAAGGCATGCAACGCATTTTGCTCAGCCATGCCTGCACCGCCGATGTGGTGCTGGATTTGCATTGCGATGCCGAAGCCGCGCTGCACCTCTACGCATTGCCGCAACACTGGCCGCAATGGCGTTCGCTGGCCGCGCACTTGAACGTGAAGGTCGGCTTGCTGGCGGAAGATTCCGGCGGCAGTTCCTTCGACGAAGCGTGCTCGCTGCCGTGGTTACGCTTGTCGCGTCTGTTTCCTGAGGCGCAGATTCCGCTGGCCTGTCTGGCGACGACCATTGAGCTGGGCGGTCAGGCGGACACCCTTCGTTCGGATGCCGAAGCTTACGCCGAAGGCATTCTGGCGTTCCTCGCCGAGCAGGGGTTGATCAGCGGCGAATGGCCAAAACCTGTGCGGGAAGCGTGCGAAGGCATGCCGTTCGAAGGCACCGAATTACTGTTCGCGCCGCACCCCGGTGTGGTGAGTTTTCTGCGTAAACCCGGTGAATGGGTTGACGTAGGGGACGAGATTTTCGAAGTGATCGATCCTTTATCGGATCGCGTCAGCACGGTGTGTGCTGGTACGTCCGGGGTACTGTTTGCCATTGAACGGCTGCGTTATGCCCAACCCGGTTTCTGGCTGGCCAAGGTGGCGGGGCGCGAAGCGCTGCGTCACGGGCGCTTGCTCAACGACTGACTGACTGTTTTTGTGAGAACCGACCGCATGTACAAACTTGAAGTCCAAGACCTGCATAAACGCTATGGCAGTCACGAAGTGCTCAAGGGTGTGTCCCTGAAAGCGGCGGCTGGTGATGTGATCAGCATCATCGGCTCCAGTGGCTCCGGCAAAAGTACCTTCCTGCGCTGCATCAACCTGCTGGAACAGCCGCACGCGGGCCGGATTCTGCTCAACAACGAAGAGCTGAAACTGGTGGCAAACAAGGAAGGCGCGATGAAAGCCGCCGACCCGAAACAGCTGCAACGCATGCGTTCGCGCTTGTCGATGGTGTTCCAGCATTTCAACCTGTGGTCGCACATGACCGCGCTGGAAAACATCATGGAAGCGCCGGTCCACGTGCTCGGCATGACCAAGGCTGAAGCCCGTGAGAAAGCCGAGCACTACCTGAACAAGGTCGGCGTGGCGCATCGCAAGGATGCTTACCCTGGGCACATGTCCGGCGGCGAGCAGCAGCGCGTGGCGATTGCCCGTGCGTTGGCGATGGAACCGGAAGTCATGCTGTTCGACGAACCGACCTCGGCCCTCGACCCGGAACTGGTCGGTGACGTACTGAAGGTCATGCAAGCCCTGGCGCTGGAAGGCCGGACCATGGTCGTGGTCACGCACGAAATGGGCTTTGCCCGCGAAGTGTCGAACCAGTTGGTGTTCCTGCATAAAGGCGTCGTCGAAGAAAGCGGCAACCCGCGTGAAGTGCTGGTCAATCCACAATCCGAGCGTCTGCAACAATTCCTCTCGGGCAGTTTGAAGTAAAACCGAACTCCCGTTGCGCACCGGGATAGTGCATGCTTCGCAGTCTAAAAGCCGGCCCCGATCTCCTGTGGGAGCTGGCTTGCCTGCGATGGCGGTGTGTCAGTCAACATCATAGTTATCTGAACGAACGCCTTCGCGAGCAAGCCAGCTCCCACATTTGATCTCTGTTGGCTTTGAGCTTGCGTTCATTTACGGGCTAGCATTGGCCCATGCCTTCATCACTGTTTTCGTTTCGGATTGCCCGCCATGACTGCCCATCGAATTGGTTTCCTGATTTGGCCCAGCACTAAAGCACTGACGCTTGCGCTGGCTGAGGAGGCCTTGCGTGTTGCCCAGCGTGTGCACCCGGACGTGGTCTACGAACTGTCATTCCTGCAGGCCGAACCGCCGACCGAAGGCACCTGGCAATTGCCGGGTGAACCGTGGGCCGGCAAGCTCGAAAACTTCCAGAAGCTGTTTCTGCTGGCCGATGAGCCACCGGCCTCACTGGCGCCGGCGCTCAGCAGTTCGCTAAAACAACTGGTGCGGGCCGGTTGCGTGATTGGTGGTTTGTCCGCCGGCGTCTACCCGTTGGCCCAACTCGGTTTGCTCGACGGTTATCGCGCCGCCGTGCATTGGCGTTGGCAGGACGATTTTGCCGAACGCTTCCCGAAAGTCATCGCCACCAGCCATTTGTTCGACTGGGACCGTGATCGCCTGACCGCGTGTGGCGGCCTTTCGGTGCTCGATTTGCTGCTGGCGGTATTGGCCCGTGACCATGGCGCGGAACTGGCCGGTGCCGTGTCCGAAGAACTGGTGGTCGAGCGCATCCGCGAAGGCGGCGAGCGCCAACGCATTCCGCTGCAAAACCGCCTCGGCTCCAGCCATCCGAAGCTCACCCAGGCGGTGCTGCTGATGGAAGCCAACATCGAGGAGCCACTGACCACCGACGAAATCGCGCAACACGTGTGCGTGTCTCGTCGGCAGCTGGAGCGGATCTTCAAGCAATACCTCAACCGCGTGCCGAGCCAGTATTACCTGGAGTTGCGCCTGAACAAGGCCCGGCAGATGTTGATGCAAACCAGCAAGTCGATCATCCAGATCGGCCTTTCATGTGGCTTCTCCTCGGGGCCACATTTCTCCAGTGCCTACCGCAACTTCTTCGGCGCCACGCCGCGGGAAGATCGCAACCAGCGGCGCAGCAGCAGCCCGTTCGAGTTGTCTTCGGTGCCGTCCGAGCGCGGGTGACACAGGCGTCGCGCCTTATTCGTCGATCTCGGAGGTGTCAGACGTCGACATTTCCATCTCCGTGTCATTGAACAATTGCGCCACGCCGAAATCGACGCCCGTGCGTTCGCAATAAACCGTCAGGCGTTGCAGACTCGTTTCGGAAAACGGGTTGGCCCGCAAGCTGATGCTCTCGGCAGCTTCCGCCGGCCATTCCTCCAGCTCCATGGGGATTTCAGTGATTGCGTTTTCACTCAGGTCCGCCCAATCCAGTTCGCTCAATTGAAACAGACCGGGAGGGACGCTGGTCATGCCGGTGTCATTGAGCAGCACCGTCGCCAGTTTCGGCATATGGCGCAAGTCGATCGTGTGCCCCAATGGGTTGACCCCCAGATCGAGGTAGTCGAGGTTTTCCATTGCAGCCAAAGCGTTGGCCGACTCAACTGTCAGGCTGATCCGGCAACGAGGCATCGACAACGACTTCAGGTCGCCCATCTTGAACACCGCATCGGGAATGCCATTTAGGGTGCAGTCGCGCAGGATCAGGTTTTTCAGTTTGGGAAATGCCTCGAGGAATCGTTGCGGCCGGGTCACCCCGTCGGCGCCGTGGATCTCCAGCGACGTCACGTGACTGAAGTCGGCGCGAAGTGTTGGCAGGTCGCCGTTAATGACGGTCCTGATGACCAGTTCATGCGTAGGTTCAAGCGCGTCATTGAAATCGTCCAGTTCGGTTTCGTGCTGCCAGCACCTCAGCAACATGTGTTTGAACTCGTCGCGACTGGCGTGCTCGAGAAACTGTTGTTGAGCGTCGAAGGCTTGGCCACTTAGCGGGTGAGTGGCCGGCAAGTCCGCTGTCCACACCGACAAATCGTTCTTCAGTTGCTCCAGCTCTGCTTCAAGGCGTGTCAGTTCGATTCGACCCTCCTTCAGCGTGCCGGGCAACAGGTAGACAAACTCGCTCGCCTGTTCGACATCCAGATGCGGGTACAGCGCTCTCACCCGATCAATGTCCGCCTCGGGCGCATAAACGCCCAGATCATACGAAGTGTCGAAGTAGTAGAACTTGATCTGCTCCCGTGCCTCCACGGAGAGGGGGTTGTGGGTCATTTGCAGGGCGCGCTTGGCGTACAGGGCGCAGTCGAAGAGTCCGGTAGGCAATTCGGTGATGGCGTTCCCCTGCAGCTTGACTGAATTGAGTTTGGGGTGGTTGACGATGCTGGTGGGGATTTCGGCAAGACCGGTGTGGCTTAACTCCAGATGAACCAGTTCCCGCAAGGACTCAACGCTGGGCGTCAGCGTGAAGGGGTTCTTGTACAGGTCCAGCAGGAATAGCTTGTTCAACGCCGCCACTTTCGACCAGGTATGTGCGTCGAAGCGTATTCCGCAATCACTCAAGACCAAGCCATTGAGGTCTGGCATTCGGGTAATGGCATCGGGAAGGGTGCTCAATGCAAACCGGCGCAATTCCAGGCGTCGCAGCCCGGTGAAGTTTTGCAGGAATTCAGGCAGCGCATGCACGTCATGGCTGCCCTCTAGTGCCACCAGCGACACGTGGCTGAAGTTGGCGTCCAGGCTTGGCAGGTCGCCCAACAACGGCTCCGGAAACCACAGCACGTAACGCGCCGCGCCATCCGGGCCGTCCACGTCCCGCTCCGTCTGTCGGCGCCAGCTACGTTGAATTTCCTGGGCGAACAAGCGGCGATTGTGGCGAGCGCCCTGTCGTTCCAGATCGCTCAGGGGCGCACCGGTTTGCGGGTGAGCGGTGGGCGATTCGTTGACCCAGCGGCTGAGGTCCAGGTTCAGTTGCGTAAGCTCGCTGGACAGGCGGGAAAGCTCCATGCGAGGACCGTCGGGATGGGTTTGTAACTCGAGAAGAACAGACTGCAATTCTTCCTCGAGCAGGCCGGGGTAAATTTCGCGGACCCTGTCGTCGAACGACGGTATCGGCGAATGTCGGCGCCTATAGCCATCCGTACCGCCTGGCAAGCGCATGGTGGTCGGATCGTAGAAAGGTTTTCGACGGGGATTTTTTGCGAACAGCGTGCGCAGCGTCTGCTGGTCCAGTGGGTGTTCTGCAATGCGTTGTTTCAGGAGCTGCCCGTCTGTTTCGGACAGGCCCAACGCATGACGGTCGGTTTGTGGCAAGGCGTGTACCACGGCCTCATAAAAGTCGCTGGCGGGGGCCAGAGGTCCATGCTCGTCATAGGCTCGGTAAGTGGCGTCCTCCGCGCGAATCAACGTTCTACGGATCGACGCGTCGGTCGGACCGATGCCGTCGCGCACGGGGCCTTGATGGGAGTAATCCTTCACTTCGATGCGCAGCTCGGCGGGCCATTTCGGTAGAGCGACCATGCTGTGCAGGGCCAGTTGATGGGTGTCGGTGGTTGCCAGCGAAGGTCGATAAAGTCCTTCATACGCTCGGGAGGCGCGCACCGCCTCCAAGGCTTTGCGCGCCACGTCTTTGAGGCGTTGAGGCACGCGACCTGCCGCCAGCTCCCGCAGTTCGGTGCCGGTTGTATTGCTCACCAGTTCTTCTGCAATGTCTGTTGGCAGCCCCGGTGCTTCGCCGAGCAATACGCTGACTTTTCCGTCAGCGGTTTTTTGGACTTCCCGATAGCGCGATTCGAACAATAAATTGCGCCGGGTCAAGGCCTGATAGTGCTCGGGGTCTGAGCTTGCGATCTGTTCACTGAGCCACTGGATATCGCGGTCGATTTTGAAGCGCTTGATGACGTCGATCAGCAGTGATGGCGCAGGCAGGTTGTCGACGTGCATCTCGCGCAATGTGTTGTCGTGAAAGCCGCTGATTCGCAGGATTTGCTCACGTTCGACGCTGGAAAACGACTCCACGCCATGGCCGATTCGCCGCATGACTGTCTCTCGGTCCCAACTCAGTGGCTGCTCAAGTGCGGTCTGCCAGGCGCCTTGGCCGTTGTGTCGCAGCGGCGGCCGATAAGCGTCGGCACGTTCCGGATGCCGGATCTCGTATTCACCGGTGCTGCTGTTTCGTTCGACGGCATAACGCTTGCCCTCAAGGCTCAGCAGGACTTTGCCCTGATGCGGGTAGAGGCCGAGGGCGTCGGGCTTGACCGTCGGGGGCAGGTTTGCCGAGTACTCGTAGGGGGACAGATCCGGTTTCCAGTAACGGGTTTTGCCATTGGCGACCTTGATGGGCGTGAGTGCGTCGAAAAACGTCAGCACGTCGCGGTGCAGCAGGGGCTTGAGTTCCCCGACAGCAATGACGCCGCCGACTGCGAATGTCCCGAGTTGAACCACCGATTCAACGACACCCATCAGGTGTCCGAACGCTTCTTTCTGGAACCCTTCTGCGCAATCCACGATGCCTTCAAAGGTTTCGTCGAGTGCCTGATAGGCCATGTAAGCCAACGTCAACTCACCGAGGAACGGCACAAAGGGCAGGGCGACGAACGCGGCCACGCCAAGAATCGACGAGGCGACTTTGCTGAAGGCGTCCCATTGTGCCCATCGCGCATTGCGGTCGGCGTCTGCGGTGGAAACGGCCAGGATGCGGGCGTCATTCAGGATCTTGTTCAGCTGCTTTTGATAGAGATGGGCCGACAGCCCCGTTTTGACGGTACTCACCGAAAACTGCAGGTTGGGTTTGTCGACGGGCGTCTCGCGCCAGCTGGGCCGGGAGTCGCGATGCGAGCGCGGATGCCATGCCACGGTGCTTAGTCGCCGGTTGAGATCGGCAAAAAAATGGCCCCGGTCCCGATGATCGACAAACCGGCTGAAAAACTGTTGGTAGGCGGGCGACCGTAACTTGCGGGTCAGGTCGTTGATGAACGCCAGCGTGTTGGCGTACTGCTTGACGGGATGCTCGGGGTCATCGGGGATGTAGACCACAACCGGCGCGATGTTGCGTGCGCGCTCAAGGTCGGGCGCGAAAATGACAACGCCGGTGAGGGCGCAAGACAGCATCGTCAGGTCATGACAGCGCCATGGTTCGCCCTTCGATGCCTTACCCGAGTCGCTTTCCAGGAGGCCGAGAATGGCATCGCACGCCGAGCCATTAACGTCTGCGCGAAGCCGTCCGAGATGCAGCGCCGATTTCAAGGCGCTTTTGTGGGCGCTTTTGGCGATGGGCCTTAAAACCGCGTCGACCACCGGGTTGCTGATGCCCAGATTGTCGTGAAGGTACGCAGCGTATTGGCGACCGATATCCAGCTCGCGGCACAGCCTTACAAATCCAGCGATGGTGATTTTCTGTTTGATTGCCGGCAGCGTGTCGAATTGTCCTGTGGGCGAGGGCTTGGAGATGAAGGTCGATGCCGACTCGTACGCCGCCGCTTGCATCTCTGACGCCTCAAAGTTGTGCAAGGCCGCGTCCAGCAATGACACGGTCCAGGTGCGTGCGGCGCCGGATTTGAGTGATAACCAGGGGACGGTCAGGGGGATGTACAGGCGCAGGCAGGTGGACGTGACGTCCAGTTCCAGGCCGAAGCGCGTTTTCAATGCCTCGGTCAGCAACGGCTCGGCAAAGTCCCGGGCGTTCTGCAGTTTGCCGAGCATTTGCTCCAGCCGGTTGCGATGGGACCAATGTTCAATGCTGAGCGCTTTGAGCGTCGGGTCATGCAGGCGGGTTGCCTCGCCACCCGAGGGCTTGTTCAGCGCGACATTCTTCAGGGCGCGTCGTGTATCGGCCGATGCCTGGAGCACCCAGCTCGGAAGGATGCTGCACAGGTGCTGGTAGTGGGGGGCCGGAGTTGAAGCGATTTCGAATTCGCATGTGTTCACGCGCTATTCCTTTAGCGTTTGGATGAAGCGCAAGCAAAACAGACGATGACCTGCGCCATGCGGTACATATTTACCGCACGGTTCGACAAGCCTGCCCGTAACCTCTGCCTGCGGTTTAAACTGCGCCTTTGCGACGCTATATGTCGCATTGCCGTAAACCCGGCTGAAACCGGGGTTTGCGCTATAAGAAGTTGTCGCTTGGCGGCAAGGCCGGGCTGAAAACTGTCCTTACAAACCCCCCATCGCTCGCCAGTTTCAGGCGGGTGTTCCTTTTCAGGAGACTCCGATGTCCGTTGAGCACGCTGCGGTAGAACGCGCCGATTTCGATCAGGTAATGGTTCCCAACTACGCGCCCGCCGCTTTCATTCCCGTGCGTGGCGCCGGTTCCCGCGTTTGGGACCAGTCTGGCCGCGAGCTGATCGACTTCGCTGGCGGGATCGCCGTTAACGTATTGGGCCACGCACACCCCGCGCTGGTCGGTGCCTTGACCGAGCAGGCGAACAAGCTGTGGCACGTGTCCAACGTGTTCACCAATGAGCCGGCCCTGCGCCTGGCGCATAAGCTGATCGATGCGACCTTCGCCGAGCGCGTGTTCTTCTGCAACTCCGGCGCCGAAGCCAACGAGGCGGCGTTCAAGTTGGCCCGTCGCGTGGCTTTCGATCGTTTCGGTACCGAGAAGTACGAAATCATCGCCGCGTTGAACAGCTTCCACGGCCGCACCCTGTTTACGGTGAACGTCGGTGGCCAGTCGAAGTATTCCGACGGCTTCGGCCCGAAAATCACCGGTATCACCCACGTGCCGTACAACGATCTGGCCGCGCTGAAAGCTGCCATCTCGGACAAGACCTGCGCGGTGGTGCTCGAACCGATTCAGGGCGAGGGCGGCGTGTTGCCGGCCGAGCTGGCTTACCTGCAAGGCGCCCGCGAGCTGTGCACCGAGCACAACGCGCTGCTGGTATTTGACGAAGTGCAAACCGGCATGGGCCGCAGCGGCAAGCTGTTTGCCTACCAGCATTACGGCGTGACCCCGGACATCCTGACCAGCGCGAAAAGCCTGGGCGGTGGTTTCCCGATTGCCGCGATGCTGACCAGCGAAGAGCTGGCCAAACACCTCGTCGTCGGCACCCACGGCACCACGTATGGCGGCAACCCGCTGGCGTGCGCCGTTGCGGAAGCCGTGATCGACGTGATCAACACCCCTGAAGTGTTGGCCGGTGTGAATGCCAAGCACGACAAATTCAAGGCGCGCCTTGAGCAGATCGGCGAGCAGTACGGCATGTTCACTCAGGTGCGTGGCCTGGGCTTGCTGATCGGTTGTGTACTCAGCGATGCCTGGAAAGGCAAAGCGAAAGACATCTTCAACGCCGCCGAACGCGAAGGCCTGATGATTCTGCAAGCCGGCCCGGACGTGGTGCGCTTCGCGCCGAGCCTGGTGGTTGAAGACGCGGACATCGATGCCGGCCTGGATCGTTTCGAACGCGCCGTAGTGAAGTTGACGCAAGCCTGATAGACCCTTCGACGCCTGACGACTCGGGCGTCGATCCAAATTTTTATGCCGGGTTAGATTCAATGTGGGAGCGGGCTTGCTCGCGAAGGCGCCAGGTCAGACAGCAACGATGTCGACTGATACGCCGCCTTCGCGAGCAAGCCCGCTCCCACAGTTGGCTCTGAGTGATCTCAGGACCAACCCGGTTATTTTTTCTTCTGTGAGTTTTTCGAGAAAGGAGTGACACCATGCTGGTGATGCGCCCCGCGCAAATGGCTGATCTGGGCGAGGTACAGCGTCTGGCTGCGGACAGCCCGATTGGTGTCACTTCCTTGCCGGATGACGTTGACCGTCTGAGCGACAAGATCGCCGCAAGCGAAGCCTCGTTTGCCGCCGAAGTCAGTTTCAACGGTGAAGAAAGCTATTTCTTTGTCCTCGAAGACACCGCCACCGGCAAACTGGCCGGCTGCTCGGCAATCGTTGCGTCGGCCGGTTATTCCGAGCCGTTCTACAGTTTTCGTAATGAAACCTTCGTACACGCCTCCCGCGAGCTGAAGATTCATAACAAGATCCACGTGCTCTCGCAGTGCCACGACCTGACCGGCAACAGCTTGCTGACCAGCTTCTACGTGCAACGCGAGCTGGTAGGTTCGCCGTGGGCGGAACTCAATTCCCGTGGCCGCTTGCTGTTTGTCGCCAGCCACCCGGAGCGCTTTGCCGATTCCGTAGTGACCGAGATCGTCGGTTACAGCGATGAAAATGGCGACTCGCCGTTCTGGGACGCCATCGGTCGCAACTTCTTCGACCTCAACTACGCCGAAGCCGAGCGCCTGTGCGGGTTGAAGAGCCGGACGTTTCTCGCCGAGCTGATGCCGCATTACCCGATCTATGTGCCACTGCTGCCGGACACCGCGCAAGAAGCGATGGGCCAGGTGCATCCTCGTGCGCAGATCACCTTCGACATCCTGATGCGCGAAGGTTTCGAGACTGATCATTACATCGATATTTTCGACGGTGGCCCGACCTTGCATGCCCGCGTCACGGGGATCCGTTCGATCGCCCAGAGCCGCGTGGTGCCGGTGAGAATCGGCGAACCGATCAAAGGGATCGGCCGTCAGTACCTAGTGGCCAATGCGCAGTTGCAGGATTACCGCGCCGTGTTGCTCGAGCTCGACTACGCGCCGGGCAAACCCGTGACCCTGGACCTGGAAACGGCCGAAGCACTGGGCGTCGGCGAAGGTGCGAGCGTGCGCCTGGTCGCGGTCTGACGCTGCTGTTATGCCTAGAAAGAATGCCTAGAAAGCTGAGAGTTCCACGGGTGGCGCAAGTGGCCCGTTTGAGGAGATAGCATGATCGTTCGTCCCGTACGCAGCAGCGACTTACCCGCTCTGATCGACCTGGCCCGCAGTACCGGCACCGGTTTGACCACTTTGCCGGCCAATGAAGAACGTCTGGCCCATCGGGTCGGCTGGGCCGAGAAGACCTTTCGCGGCGAAGCCGGGCGGGGCGATGCGGACTACCTGTTCGTGCTCGAAGACGACACGGGCCGCGTGGTGGGTATTTCGGCGGTCGCCGGCGCCGTCGGTCTGCGTGAGCCGTGGTACAACTTTCGGGTCGGCCTGACGGTCAGCGCTTCGCAAGAGTTGAACATCTACCGCGAGATTCCGACGCTGTTCCTGGCCAACGACCTGACCGGTAACTCGGAGTTGTGCTCGCTGTTCCTGCACGCCGATTTCCGTCATGGCCTCAACGGTCGCATGCTGGCCAAGGCGCGGATGCTGTTCATCGCCGAGTTCCCGCAACTGTTCGGCAACAAGATCATTGCCGAGATGCGCGGTGTTTCCGATGAAGCCGGGCGCTCGCCGTTCTGGGAAAGCCTGGGGCGGCACTTCTTCAAGATGGAATTCAGCCAGGCTGACTACCTGACCGGTGTGGGTAACAAGGCGTTCATCGCCGAACTGATGCCGAAATTCCCGTTGTACACCTGCTTCCTGTCCCCGGATGCGCGCAACGTGATCGGCCAGGTTCACCCGGACACCGAGCCGGCGCTGGCGATGCTCAAGAGCGAAGGTTTCAGCTATCAAGGCTACGTCGATATCTTTGACGCCGGCCCGGCGGTCGAGTGCGAAACCGCCAAGATCCGCGCGGTGCGCGACAGCGAGGCCCTGGTATTGGCTATCGGCACACCGGGTGATGACGCCACGCCATTCCTGATTCACAACCGCAAGCGCGAAGAGTGCCGGATCACTGCCGCACCCGCACGCTCCGCCGCCGGTACGTTGGTGGTCGATCCGCTGACCGCCAAACGCCTTCAACTCAACGCCGGCGATCAAGTGCGCGCCGTTCCGTTGTCTGCTGCCCGGGAGTCGAAATAATGAATTCGCTATACATCGCAGGTGAATGGCTGGCCGGCCAGGGTGAAGCCTTTCAATCGCTGAATCCGGTCACCCAGCAAGTGCTGTGGACCGGTGAAGGTGCAACCGTCGCTCAGGTTGAATCGGCCGTGCAAGCGGCGCGTCAGGCGTTTCCGGGCTGGGCCCGTCGCACTCTGGACGAACGCATCAGCGTGTTGGAAGCCTTTGCCGCGGCGTTGAAAAATCACGCGGACGAACTGGCCCGCTGCATCGGCGAAGAAACCGGTAAGCCGTTGTGGGAATCGGCGACTGAAGTCACCAGCATGATCAACAAGATTGCGATCTCGGTGCAAAGCTACCGCGAACGTACCGGCGAGAAGAGCGGCCCGCTGGGCGACGCCACCGCGGTGTTGCGCCACAAGCCACACGGCGTGGTCGCGGTGTTTGGCCCTTACAACTTTCCAGGGCATTTGCCGAACGGTCATATCGTGCCGGCGCTGCTGGCCGGTAACAGCGTGCTGTTCAAACCTAGCGAACTGACGCCGAAAGTCGCCGAGCTGACCGTCAAGTGCTGGATCGAAGCGGGCTTGCCGGCTGGCGTTCTGAACCTGCTGCAAGGCGCTCGGGAAACCGGTATCGCCCTGGCGGCGAATCCGGGCATCGACGGTCTGTTTTTCACCGGTTCCAGCCGCACCGGCAATCATCTGCACCAGCAATTTGCCGGACGTCCGGACAAGATCCTCGCGCTGGAAATGGGTGGCAACAACCCGCTGTTGGTCGACGAAGTGGCGGACGTGGATGCCGCGGTCTACACCATCATTCAGTCGGCGTTCATTTCCGCCGGTCAGCGTTGCACCTGTGCACGTCGTTTGCTGGTGCCGCAAGGCGCTTGGGGCGATGCGCTGCTGGCACGTCTGGTGGCGGTCAGTTCGACGATTGAAGTCGGCGCATTTGATCAGCAGCCGGCACCGTTCATGGGCTCGGTAATTTCCCTCGGTGCTGCGAAAGCATTGATGGATGCGCAAGAGCATTTTCTGGCCAATGGCGCGGTGGCGCTGCTGGAAATGACTCAGCCGCAGGCGCAAGCCGCGTTGCTGACGCCAGGCATTCTGGACGTGACCGCCGTGGCGGATCGTCCTGACGAAGAGCTGTTCGGCCCACTGCTGCAAGTGATCCGCTACGCTGATTTCGAAGCGGCAATCGCTGAAGCCAACGACACAGACTACGGGTTGGCGGCCGGTTTGCTGTCGGACTCCGCAGCGCGTTATCAGCAGTTCTGGCTGGAAAGCCGCGCCGGTATCGTCAACTGGAACAAGCAACTGACGGGGGCTGCGAGCAGCGCGCCATTCGGCGGCGTCGGCGCTTCCGGCAACCATCGCGCCAGTGCGTACTATGCGGCCGATTACTGCGCGTACCCGGTGGCTTCGCTGGAAACTCCGAGCCTGGTGATGCCTGCGGCCCTGACGCCTGGCGTGCGGATGGGGTAACGCCCATTCGCGAGCAAGCCCGCTCCCACAGGGAAATGCATTCCAGTGTGGGAGCGGGCTTGCTCACGAAGGTCGCGCCTCGGTCTTATTGAATTGTTACCTGATGCCTATAACAACAGATTCTCGTGGAGCCTCGCTGATGAAATCCTATGAAGTCAATTTTGACGGTCTAGTGGGGCCGACCCATAACTACGGCGGATTGTCCTACGGCAACGTTGCGTCCCAGAGCAACAGCCAGCAATCGTCGAACCCGAAAGAAGCGGCGCTGCAAGGCCTGGCGAAAATGAAAGCGCTGATGGAAATGGGCTTTCAGCAAGGCGTTCTGGCACCGCAAGAACGTCCTGACGTTGCCGCCCTGCGTCGCCTGGGTTTCAGCGGCACCGACGCGCAAGTGATTGAGCAAGCCGCCAAAGACGCGATGCCGCTGCTGGTCGCCAGTTGCTCGGCGTCGAGCATGTGGGTGGCCAACGCCGCGACGGTCAGCCCGAGCGCCGACACCGCCGACGGTCGCGTGCATTTCACCGCCGCCAACCTGAACTGCAAATACCACCGCAGCATCGAACACCCGACCACCAGCCGCGTGCTGGGCGCGATGTTCGCTGATCAGAAGCACTTCGCCCATCACGCCGCGTTGCCGGCGGTGGCGCAGTTCGGTGACGAAGGCGCGGCGAACCACACGCGTTTTTGCCGTGAATACGGCGAAGCCGGTGTCGAGTTCTTCGTGTTCGGTCGCAGCGCATTCGATAACCGCTACCCGGCACCGCAAAAATACCCGGCGCGCCAGACCCTCGAAGCGTCGCAAGCGGTTGCCCGTTTGCACGGCCTGAGCGATGACGGCGTGGTCTACGCCCAGCAGAACCCTTCGGTGATTGACCAGGGCGTATTCCACAACGACGTGATCGCGGTGGGTAACGGCGAAGTGCTGTTCTACCACGAGGACGCGTTCCTCGACACCGAGCAGATGTTGGCCGAGCTGCACAGCAAACTCGCCAAAGTCGGTGGGAAATTTCAATCGGTCTGCGTACCGCGTTCGGCAGTTACCGTCGAAGACGCTGTTCGCTCCTACTTGTTCAACAGTCAGTTGCTGTCGCGTCCTGACGGTTCGATGCTGCTGATCGTGCCGGAAGAGTGCCGTGGCAACGAGCGCGTCTGGCAATACCTGCAAGGGTTGACCAGCTCCGGCGGGCTGATCCGCGAAGTGAAAGTCTTCGATCTGAAGCAAAGCATGCAGAACGGCGGTGGCCCGGCGTGCCTGCGGCTGCGCGTTGCACTGAATGAAACCGAACTGGCGGCGGTCAATCCAGGCGTTATCATGACCGCACCGTTGTACGGCACGCTGACCGAATGGGTCGACAAGCACTACCGCGACCGCATGACCGAAAACGATCTTGCGGACCCGCAATTGCTGCTTGAATGCCGAGCGGCACTGGATGAACTGACGCAAATCCTTAAACTGGGCGCGGTTTATCCATTCCAGATCAATTGAACGTCGAGAGCGTAAAAGACATGAGCGATACCCTGCAGCTGATCCTTGAAGACACCGACGGCACGCAACTGGAAACCTCCTGCACCCGCGTCGCGGTCCTGTGGCAAGGCAAAGAGCTGTGGATTCAGCAAGACGGCCGCGGCCAGTTGCTGATCGGCGTGGACGTCGAAGAAGGTGACGCTGAATACGCAAACCTGCTGCTGCGCCCATTGGCGACTAATCTGGTAAGTCTGCAACTGGAAATGGAACCGGCTGATGTCGGCGACGAAGACCATGTGCACGGCCCGGATTGCGCACACGACCACTAAGGAAACGCTCTATGCTCGCCCTCGGCAAACTGCTTGAACTGACCCTCGCCGGCCGCGAACCGGCAGAGAAGACTCAACTGACTGTCGAAGGCGTGCGGATGCGCTGGCTGAGTGAAGGTGCGCTGGAAGTGCGGCCACCGGAAGCGCGCGACAACGGCCTGGACCTGCTGCTGTCAGCCGGCATCCATGGCAACGAAACAGCGCCGATCGAGTTGCTTGATCGCCTGTTGCATGACATCGCACGCGGCGATTTGAAGCCGCGCGCCCGTATTCTGTTTCTGTTCGGTAACCCGGAAGCGATTCGCAAGGGCGAGCGTTTCATCGAGCAGGACGTCAATCGACTGTTCAACGGTCGGCACGAACAAAGCAGTGGTTCCGAAGCCCTGCGCGCCTGTGAACTGGAGCGGCTGGCGGCGAGTTTCTTCAGCCTGCCGGACCGCGACCGTCTGCATTACGACCTGCACACCGCGATTCGTGGCTCGAAGATCGAGCAGTTCGCGCTGTATCCGTGGAAAGAAGGCCGTCAGCATTTCCATCGTGAAACTCCTAATGAACCCCAGTGTGTTAAGTAAAACGTAAAGCGCCGCGTCAGTTCAGGAAAGGGGACCAGGACGGTTCTCTGACTTCGCCTTGTGCGGTAGGAAGCGGGAGCCTTACGCGTCCATTGATGGACACGAGCATCAAGACTCCCCGGCCCTGCTGGGCGGTGGCGTAGATTACCATGGTGCCGTTGGGCGCAACAGTGGCTGACTCATCAAGGTTGGTGTCCGTGAGGATTTTTACGCTACCGCGCTGCAAATCCTGAGCCGCCACCCTGAAGTTGGTGAACCCGTCCTGGCGATGGATCATTACCAGGGTTTTTTCATCAGCCGACAATTTCGGAGCGGCGTTGTAGTTACCGATAAAGGTCACTCGCTCTGCACCGCCGCCACCTACGCTGGTCTTGTAGATTTGTGGTTTGCCACCACGGTCGGAGGTGAAGTAGATGGTCGAACCATCTTTACCCCAGAACGGTTCGGTGTTGATGCCCGGGCCGTTAGTGACGCGAGTGATCTGACGGGAACCCATGTTCATCACATAAATATCCGGATTACCGTCTTTCGACAGGACAAACGCCAGGCGATTGCCATCCGGCGACCAGGCTGGTGCGCCATTCAGGCCTTCGAAGTTGGTGATCTGCTCACGGCGACCGGTGTCGATATTCTGCATGAAGATGCGCGGACGCTTCTGCTCGAACGATACGTAAGCGATGCGCTTGCCATCCGGTGCGAAACGCGGCGACAGAATTGGCTCGCGCGATTGCAGCAGGGTCACCGCGCGGGCACCGTCGTAGTCGGAACGTTGCAGCGTGTACCGCGTGTTCTTCTCGGAGAAACGCTCGGCCGTCACGTACAGCAGACGTGTCGAGAACGCACCTTTGATACCGGTGAGTTTTTCGAACGACTGGTCGGAGATGTAGTGCGCCATGTCGCGCAGTTGATCAACCGTACCGGAAACACTGCCTTCGGTTACTTTTTGCTCGGTGGCAACGTTGAACAGCGAGTATTGAACCTGCAGGCGACCGCCCGCTGGAACAATGCTGCCGACCATCACGTACTGGGCGCCCAGCGCCTTGAAGTCACGGAAGATGATTTCGCTGGCCTGGCTCGGCTGGCTGATCATGTTCTGCTTTGGAATCGGCGAGTAGTAACCCGAGTTGCGCAGGTCGTTACCGATGATTTCCGCCATGTCGTCCGGCAGCACGGTGCCGCCCTGGAAGCCAAACGGAACAACCGCGATCGGCGTGGCCCGGTCGCTGCCGCTGGTGACCAGAATGTTTTTTTCATCTGCCGCCGCTATCCCTGCCATGCAGCAGATAACGACAAGCATTCCTCGAAGAAGGTTTCTCACAAGGCTAGATCCTCAGGTGTGAATGTCATCTTGAATGAACGATACGGAGCGAAATCACTCGGCTTCATTCCCTGCATTTCTGTCAAACGTCCAATATTTTTCACCGCCGCGACCGCCGATGCGTCAAACGGACCATCGCCGCTGGACTTGGCCACGCCGACCGAAGTCACCGTACCGTCCGGCAACATGCCGATTTGCAACTCGACCGTCATGCCTTTGCGTGCCGAAGGAGGACGAGCCCAGCCTTCCGCTGCACGAGCACGAATCAAATCATCGAAACTGCCGGCGACTTCGTCACCCTGCTCATCCGCCAAGGCCTGCTGACGCTGCGGCGTGTCGGAAAGCAAATCTGCCAGGGCCTGAGCCTTTTTGTCTTCGGTAGATTTACGTGCCGCATCCTGCGATTTCTTCTTCGCAGCATCGGCAGCAGCTTTCTTCTTCGCATCCTCGGCGACTTTCTTCTTCGCCTCGTCCGCTTCAGCTTTCTTCTTGGCGTCGTCCGCGGCTTTCTTTTTCGCGTCTTCGACAATCTTCTTCTTGGCTTCTTCAGCGGCCGCTTTCTTGGCCTCTTCTTCAGCAGCCTTCTTGGCTTCTTCTTCAGATTTCTTCTTGGCTATATCAGCCAATTGTTTCTCTTCTGCCTTCTTGGCTTCGGCGGTCTTTTTCGCTTCATCGGCTTTCTTGGCTTCATCAGCCTTTTTCGCCTCGTCCGCTTTCTTCGACTCGTCGGCCTTCTTGGCTTCCTCGGCCTTTTGAGCCGCTTCTTCTTTCTTTTGTTCCGCAGCCTTCACCGCTTCCTGCTCGACCTTTTTCTGTTCCATCTGTTCGACTTCGGTCTGGCGCGCGGCGGATTTCTTCGCCTCACCCGCAATCTTCTGATTGGTCTGGGTGGTCGCCTGACTTTTCGATTTCAGCTGGTACAAGGTTGCCTGGACAATCGGCTTGGCCGGCGGCAGCTCTGGTGTGAAGGCGAAACTGACGAACAGCATGCCGAACACCAGCACGTGCAGGACAATCGCCCACACGCTAGGCCAGAAGTAGCTTTCCGAGGCTGTTGGCTCTCGCTGTTGCTGCATCAGGGCGCCTCGGTAATCAAGCCAACATTACCGACCCCGGCTTTCTGCAACCCGCCCATGGCCCCCATGACGGCGCCGTAATCGACGGTCTTGTCGCCACGAATGAAGACCTGGGTGTGCTTGCCGCCTTCGTTGCCGGCGCGAATGATCTTGGTCACGGCGTCGGTCATCTGCGGCAAGGTCATGGCCTTGTCCTGCTGCTTTTCGGTGTCGACTTCGCTGCCAAGGTTCCAGTAGTAGGTCTTGTCAGCCTTGATCGAAATGGTCAGGACCTGGGTGTTGTTGTCCTGCGGCAAGGCTTCGCTGGAAACCTTGGGCAGATCAACTTTCACGCCCTGATTGAGCATCGGCGCGGTCACCATGAAGATGACCAGCAGTACCAGCATCACGTCGATGTAAGGCACTACGTTCATCTCGGCGACCGGCTTGCGCTTTTTGCGAGCTCGAGCGATTAAAGCCATTGGAAATTACCTGCTTATTCTTCGCTGGTGTGCACTTTGCGGTGCAGGATCGCCTGGAATTCATCGGCGAAGGTGTAGTAACGGCTGATCAGCGTTTCGCTGCGAGCGGCAAAACGGTTGTAAGCGATAACGGCGGGGATCGCGGCGAACAGGCCGATCGCGGTCGCAACCAGTGCTTCGGCGATGCCCGGTGCCACAGTGGCCAGGGTCGCTTGTTGCGCTGTGGCCAGACCACGGAAGGAGTTCATGATGCCCCAGACCGTGCCGAACAGACCGATGTACGGGCTGACGGAGCCGACGGTCGCGAGGAACGGCAGGCTTTGCTCAAGCTTTTCTTCTTCGCGGGAAATGGCCACGCGCATCGCCCGGGCGACACCTTCCATGACCGCTTCCGGGTCAACCCCAGGCTGCTGACGCAGACGGGAGAATTCCTTGAAACCGGCGCGGAAGATTTGTTCTACGCCCGAATCCGGATCAGGGTTGCTGCCGGCCTGACGGTACAGTTTGGACAGGTCGATACCGGACCAGAAGCGCTCTTCAAAGCTCTCCAGGGCACGTCGACCGGCGCGCAGCAGGTTGCTGCGCTGAAAAATCATGATCCATGAGGTCACCGATGCGGCTACCAGAATCAGCATTACCAACTGAACCACGACGCTGGCATTGCTGACCAGGCTCCACATGGAGGAATGGTCGACGACGTTAGCTTCCACGCTTTATCTCCTGCTTTGAGTGTGTACCCGCGCCGCTCACGTCGGCAAAGGCCGCACGTAGAGCTTCGGGAATGGCCCGGGGTTTTAAACTGTCAGTGCGCACACAGGCCACCAAAAACTGCCCTTCGCAGAGCAGCACATTATCCGTAGCCCGCCTGACCTGCTGCTTGAAACGCAGGCTGACACGGTTCAATTCGATTACTTCAGCACTTACCAGAAGCTCGTCGTCCAGTCGCGCCGGCGCGTGGTAACGCGCTTCGCTGGAATGCACGACAAACAACAGGTCCTCCCCTGCCAGCTGGGATTGGGCAAAGCCCAGTTCCCGGAGCCGCTCGGTTCGAGCCCGTTCCATAAACTTGAGGTAATTAACGTAATACACGATGCCGCCCGCATCGGTGTCCTCGTAATAAACGCGACAACGATGTGCGAACGGCTCAAGCCCGTTTTGCGCGCGCATACTCTAGTGCTTACTCCTCAGGTTGCCAATCCGGCCAGGCAACTGTTTTTCATTGATTCACGGCTTTCTGGCAAAACTACGGTGCTAGGACCGCACAATGCCCGAAAAATCAGCGCGCAAGATTAATTAATCGTCCACGGCATCGAGGAACTCGTCTACCACGGGCATTTCGCCCATTCGTGACGGAATGTTTAAACCAAAGTGCAGATACGCATGCCGCGTGACCACCCTCCCCCGCGGCGTGCGCATGATGTAGCCCTGCTGGATCAGGTACGGCTCCAGCACGTCTTCAATGGTGTGGCGCTCTTCACTGATCGCCGCCGCCAGGCTGTCGACCCCGACTGGTCCCCCGTCGAACTTCTCGATCATGGTCAACAGCAGGCGCCGGTCCTGATGGTCGAAACCACGTTCATCGACATCGAGCAGATTCAAGGCAAGGTCGGCAATCGGTTTGGTGATGTGGCCCTTGGCACGAACCTCGGCAAAATCGCGCACCCGTCGCAGCAAGCGGTTGGCGATACGCGGCGTGCCTCGGGCGCGGCGGGCGATTTCAAACGCGCCTTCCGGGTCCAGGGGCAAGCCGAGAATGCTCGCCGAACGGCTGACAATCGTTGCCAGGTCGGCGGTGCTGTAGAACTCAAGACGCTGGACGATGCCGAAACGGTCGCGCAACGGGTTGGTCAGCATGCCCGCGCGGGTGGTCGCACCGACCAGGGTGAACGGCGGTAGATCAAGCTTGATCGAACGCGCCGCCGGCCCTTCGCCAATCATGATGTCGAGCTGGAAATCTTCCATGGCCGGGTACAGCACTTCTTCGACAATCGGCGACAACCGATGGATTTCGTCGATGAACAGCACGTCATGAGGTTCGAGATTGGTCAGCAGCGCCGCCAGATCACCCGGACGCTCGAGTACCGGGCCGGAAGTGCTCTTGATCGACACCCCCATTTCCTGGGCAATGATGTTCGCCAGCGTGGTTTTACCCAACCCCGGCGGGCCGAAGATCAGCGTGTGGTCCAGGGATTCGTTACGACCGCGCGCGGCCTGGATGAACAACTCCATTTGCTCGCGAACAGTTGGCTGGCCGATGTATTCGGCCAGGCTGACAGGACGAATCGCCCGGTCCTGGACCTCCTCTCGATCACGAGGGCCCGGCGCAGCGGTAATCAGACGATCAGCTTCAATCACTTAAATCATTCCCTTCAGGGCACGACGAATCATGTCTTCACTGCTCAAACCCTTCTCCTTGATCGCGGAAATCGCCTTGCTGGCTTCCTGCGGCTTGTAGCCCAGGGAAATCAGCGCGCTGACCGCGTCATTTTCGGCGGTAGCGACCGGCGCCGGCGCGTCCGGCCCTCCCGGCTGGTTAGGCACCAGCGCGAACATTGCCGGCACGGTTTCCCACGCCTTGAAGCGGTCCTTGAGTTCGACCAGCAAACGCTCGGCAGTCTTTTTGCCCACGCCCGGCACCTTGGTCAGCGCCGAGGTGTCCTGGGACTGCACGCAGCGCACCAACTCATCGACTTCCAGGCTCGACATCAATGCCAGCGCCAGTTTCGGCCCTACACCATTGAGACGGATCAACTCGCGAAAAAAGTCTCGCTCACGCTTGCTGGCGAAACCATAGAGTAACTGCGCGTCTTCACGTACGACCAAATGGGTGTGCAACGTCAGCGGTTCACCGACCGACGGCAAGCGATACAGCGTGGTCATGGGCACTTCCAGCTCATACCCCAGACCGTTTACATCCAGAATCAGGTGCGGCGGCTGTTTCTCAGCCAGTGTGCCGCGCAAGCGTCCAATCACGTTTCAGATCCTTGAGCGTTGGCCAGGTCGTGCTGGCGACTGACGGAACAAGGGTTTTGTGCCGACAGCACAGGCGCAAAACCCTCATTGCGTAAAAATGACTGCTGATGCTATCAGAGACGCAGGCGTCCGCCACGACTGCGTGCCGTGCCCAGGCCATGCGGCAACAGACTGGAGCGGGTGTGAGCGTGGCAAATGGCGATGGCCAGGGCGTCGGAGGCATCGATTTGCGGTTTGCTGGTGAGTTTCAGCATGTGCATGACCATCATCTGCACCTGCTCTTTATTCGCCGCGCCGGTGCCGGTCACGGCCTGCTTGACCTGGGTCGCGGTGTATTCGGCGATCTCCAGGCTTTCTTCGGCGCCGGCAACAATCGCTGCACCTCGGGCCTGACCCAGTTTCAGCGCAGAATCGGCGTTGCGCGCCATGAAAACCTTTTCGATGCCCATGGTCACCGGGCCGTAGGTCTGGATGACTTCACGCACGCCGCGGTAGACGATTTGCAGACGCTCATGCAGCTCACCGGAACCGGTGCGAATGCAGCCCGACGCCACATAAACGCAACCGCGACCGGTATCGCGCACCACGCCGTAACCGGTGATGCGCGAACCGGGGTCGATACCAAGGATTAAAGTCATAACGCCTGCGGTCAAGGATGAGCAGTGTACTCAATGAAGCGAACAACCAGCGTGGGAGCGGGCTTGCTCGCGAATACGGTTTTACATTCAGCACCTATGTTGCCTGAAAATCCGCTTTCGCGAGCAAGCCCGCTCCCACAAGGGATCTTTGTAACCCTTAGCTTAGCTGTGCGGCCACTGACTCGGGGATATCGGCGTTGGAGTAAACGTTCTGCACGTCATCCAGGTCTTCAAGCATGTCGATCAGCTTGAGCACCTTCTCCGCGCCGTCCAGATCCAGTTCGGCGCTGGTGGTCGGCAACATCACGATTTCCGCGTCATCGCCTTTGAAACCGGCCGCTTCCAATGCGTTACGCACAGAGTAGAAACCGGCAAACGAGGTGAACACATCGATCGAGCCGTCTTCATGGGTGACCACGTCATAGGCGTCGGCTTCCATGGCCGCTTCCATCAAGGCATCTTCATCAACGCCCGGCGCGAAGGAAATCTGCCCCTTGCGCTCGAACAGATAGGCCACGGAACCGTCAGTCCCCAGGTTGCCGCCGCACTTGCTGAACGCATGGCGAACCGCCGCTGCGGTGCGGTTGCGGTTATCGGTCATGCATTCGACCATCACCGCCACGCCGCCCGGGCCGTAGCCTTCGTAGCTGAGTTCGACCATGTCGTCGGTGTCGGCGGCACCGGCACCACGAGCCACCGCGCGGTCAATGATGTCGCGGCTCATGTTGGCGCCGAGGGCTTTGTCCAGCGCCAGGCGCAGACGCGGGTTGGAGCCCGGATCACCACCACCCTGACGGGCCGCAACGGTGAGTTCACGAATCCACTTGGTGAAAATCTTGCCCTTCTTGGCATCCTGACGTTCTTTGCGGTGCTTGATGTTCGCCCACTTGGAATGACCCGCCATATCTCGCTCCGAATTCTCTTTGAAACATTGCCCGCCACACAGGGAGTGTCGGCCAGCAAACAAAAAATCTCGACCTAAAGAAAAGGCGCACCCCGGAAGGATGCGCCTTTGCGGTCAGCCTTACTCAGCCTTTGGCGTTTCGCGCAGACGAATGTGCAGTTCGCGCAATGCCTTGGCATCGACAACACCCGGTGCTTGCGTCATCACGTCGGCAGCACTCTGGGTTTTCGGGAACGCAATCACTTCACGGATCGACTGCGCGCCAGTCATCAGCATCACCAGGCGGTCAAGGCCGAAAGCCAGGCCACCGTGGGGTGGTGCGCCGTATTTCAGGGCGTCGAGCAGGAAGCCGAATTTCTCTTCCTGTTCCGCTTCATTGATACCCAGCAGACGGAACACCGACTGCTGCATTTCCTTGCGGTGGATACGGATCGAACCGCCACCCAACTC
>NZ_JBNNWE010000073.1:0-30108 GCF_050280905.1 Pseudomonas sp. NPDC086278 | reverse complement strand
AAGGGCGATTCGAGCTTGACGCTTGAGTGTGGCGGTCAGCACATCGTGATCAACGCCAGCGGGATTTTCAGCAGCGTGGCGATTGTCGAGGGTGGCTCGCCGGTGGCGGGGTTAGCTCCGGAGCCTGCTCGATCATTGGTCCCAACGGCGCCAGAGGCGCTGATAGCGCCATCACTGGCTGTGCAAAAACTGGCATTGACCCAGGCGGCGCAGCAGGCGGCATCGATCTGTGCCGTGTGTCAAAAACTGGCGGAGCTATCGGCATGAGTCAGGCTTACCTGCTGCTGGATCGCGCTCAGATTGAACGTTTGCCTGAGCGCCTGTTTTCGCTGGGGATTACAACGCTCCATTCGCTTTACCAAAGCACCGCTTATGGTCCATTGGAAGAGGTCGGCCCGGTTCTGGTGCCTGTTTCTCCCAATAGCCCGCTGGCCCATGCGTTTTTTCAGGAGTGGAGCGCGACATGTGGCATCTGGCTGGAGTCAGAGGCGCAAGAAGCGCTCGTACTTGAGCATTTACGCAGCCTGATTCACGTACGGGTCGAAGCGGATGTCACGGTCTTGTTCCGCTATCACGACCCTCGTATCACGGCAGTGTGGCTGGCGCCGTTGGCTGGCGGCGAGCGTGATCGGTTGATGGGGCCTGTGCGGTTGATCCGGCTCCCGGAGCTGGATATCCAGCAGGAAACCCCGGATCAACAAGCTGCACGGTATGCGCACGAACCTTGGTTGTTCCTGTCGGCGGAGCAACTGGAGCACTTGGGCGCCGCCCAACGGCAACGCTTCGCTCAACAATTGATTGAGCATTGCCAGCAGTACTTTTGCGAATACTTGCAGGGGCTGGATTCCTTTGCACTGCAGCAGTGGGCGTCTCACTGCCAGCACACCGCCGGGCGTCACGGTTACAGCGCCATCGATGAAGTCCTGCTCTGGGCTCGTTTCCACGCAGTGCTGGGCAGTGACTTTCCCGATGCACCTGCGCACGCCGTTTACCGAAACCTGTTGGCCGAGCCCGGCGTCTCACCCGAGCAACGGCTGGACAATCTGAATGCCGAACTGACGCGTCAGCAGCTCACCGACAAGGAGTTCCGCCAATGAGCGCGGAACAACTGGCGAGGCTCGACCGAGACGCTCAGGCCGAACGCGCCGCCAAGGCTCAGCCTCACGTCGATATCAACAGTACGCTTGTGCCGTGCCCGGCCAGTCAAAACGAGCTGTTCGTGGTGCCGGTACGTTATGCGTTGTCTGAGGAAAAAGCCGGGAACGCTTGCTGTGCTCCAGGCGTGACCACGCAAAGCCGACCCATGGCGGCGCGACGTCTGCGTACGGGGTTTGTTTATCTGTGGCAGGACAAAGGCCCCCTCAAACGGTATGCCGTGTCGCCGAATGGCCAGCTCAAAGAGCAGGCGCTGGAAGCCGATGCCACTCCGGTGCTGGACACCACCCTGATGGGCCTGACTCTGGAAAAGATCCACGATGCGTGGATGCTCTATAGCGAGTTCCCCCTGAACCCGGAACACTGCCAAGCGCTGAGTGACAGCAGCGCCAAGCGTCGTCAACACATGCGTCATGTGGCCTTGCGTACCGTGGCCAACGAGCTGCAAGCCGAGCATTGCCCGCCACTGGAAAAAGCTATTGAGGTCATGGCTGAGCTGATCCCCGGCACGTTCGCCCAGTCCATGAAAGCTGACTCGCAACGGGGCGCTGATGAGACCGACGCGCTGGGCGAAACCGTCATGAAAGCCCCGACCCTGGCCAACATCAAGGCTTACACCGATGCCATGCACCGCGCCCGTGAGCGCGAGAAAATCATCGCCCAACACCCCGACGCCAGCGATCAGCCGCCGGGCGAATGGAGCTCCGAACAGTGGGACGCGCAGGGCACTCAGGAATGGCTGGACAGCGCCAAGGCAAAATCCGGAGGCTTGTTTGCCGTTTTCGTCTGTCTGGATGACGACCTGGGCGTGCTGCGTGACATCAATCACGAACAGGAGTGGGTCGAGGCGAGTCACGAAAAATGGTTGGGCGAGAACAACCTGCGCCTGAGCATCGGCGGGTTCGTGCGCAGCCTGATCAGCGAAGATGGCGCCGAACTGGCGGGGTCCATCAGCTACCGCTACAAGGAACGCGACATCACCCTCACGCCCGAACAGGGCCAAGTCATGCTCGATACCCAGCATCGACTGGATGAAGCGCTCAAGGCCGAAACCCAGGCCCGACAGTACGGCGGTCAGCCCACTCAGACCGAAGCCGCCGCCCGCGATGCACGAATCGCAGCCATCGTCGCCCCGGTGCGGGCCTTTATTCCGGCGGATTTGTACAACGAAGTGGAATTCGTCGTCCGCGAGTACCGCGCCGAAAAGCATGCCAACCTCAACGACCATCATTTCAGTGCCAAGGTCGGCGAATACATCGACCTCGAAGCGATGAACACCTGGTTCGCGCAGACCGCAGCGGCGCACTACCAGCAGATTGAAGAACGTCACACTGCGTTGTTCGCTGACCGGGGTCTGTACCTCAAACGCTCGCTCAGCGGCACCTGGTTTGTCGATTACCACGACCTGGCGACGCGGCGTTGGCTGACCGAACTGGCCACCGGCTGCCTGACCGCCCAATGCCTGCGCGCTCAGGGCGCCGAGCAATACGCCGACTACGTGCGAGCAGTAGACGGCGGTGCCCTGAAACAACTGTTCAACGCCTGGACGCCCTCCATCGATGCGGCGGTTAACAACACTTCTCGCCTGGGCGAGTTGATGGCGGCATTGGCCGACGACAACATCAGCGCCAGCCATCAGGCGTTGGCGCCTTTGAGCGCAGAGGTGCTGGACGACGTCGCGGCCATGGCCCGGGACGCGAGCAGCCAATGGAGCGTGCTGGTGAATCGTCTGGCGGCGGCGCTGTTGTTGCTCAAGGGTGAGGGCGCTTTGAGCGGCTCCTGGATGGGCGTACTCATCGCCGCGCGACTAGGCAGCGACACGCGTTTGCAGTTCGTGACCGAGGGCGGCCGGCAGGTGTGGAAGTTGCTGGGGCAACAGGCTGAAGCGCTGGGCGACTGGGTGAAGGCGAGCGGGAAGGCGATTGGTTTGGGGCGTGTGGGACGGATTGTTAATTCGCCAGCGGTGGCCAACAGCGGTGGGGTGGTGCCGTTGGCTGCGTTGTTGTTGAACGTGCTGAATGCGCATAGTTATTTGAGTAAGGCCGGGGTTTTGGAGGGGATGGACAGTCGGCGGGTGAATGACACGGTGTCGGCAACGTTGTATGCGGCGGCAGCGTTGGTGGCGGTGGTTGATAATCAGGTGCGGAAGGGGATGGGGGTTAAAGAAATGTCCTTAACGCTTCCTGATGGCAGGGTCGGAAGCGTACCCACACTTACTCTGTTTGGTGGGGTGATTGGTGGATTGTCGGCCTATGCGGCACTAAAAGAATTTAAGTCCCTCCAAGTGCAACTTGAAAAGGCCCAAAGCCGAGTCGATCCGTGGCTGGATATGCGCCAGATGGTGGTCGGTGGTCAAGTAGCGGCCTTCGGCGCCCAAGCGCTATTAGGGGTTGGCTACACTGCCCGCGCCTTGGCAGGCTCAATAATCGCCGAAGCCGCCATCTTGCGTTACACGCTGCACATGGGACCGTTGAACTGGCTCATTCTCGCGCTGGGTGTTCTGCACCTCATCACCACGCTCTTGCAGCGAACCCCGCTGCAGAACTTCCTGAACTTCTGCTGCTGGTCAAAAGCCCGGGCGGTCGATCTGGGCCCTATCGCGCAAAAAGCCCAACAGGACGAACTCGACCGGCTGTACTTCATCCTCTATACACCTCGGGTCAGCATGCAAAACAGCTCGGAGTCGACCGCTGGCAATGGCCCTTCAGGTCTCGCTTTCGTCAGCTCGATCAATGCCCTGACCATCGACTTGCCGGGCGCTGAGCCCGGCAGTGTCTACCTGGAATTGAGCATGGTCGGTGATCCGGTGGATACCCAACGCTACCGTGACCTGATCAAAAACAGCCGTACTGATAACTACAAGCCGCCGCGTCCCTGGCGAGATATGGCGCCTCACTGGTTGTCGAGCAGCACCTGTCGGTGGATACCGTTCAAGGAAGGTCAGGGCTTACGCTTAAGTGGCCCATTCAACCCGCTGAAGAATGTATTGGGCACCACGCCCAGCACGGTTTCGCTGCGATTGCGATATCGCACGCCATTGACCGCGATGCTCGGCGCTAGCACCTTTATCGGTGGTGAACGAGGGCTAGCGTTTACTTTGAACAACGCCACCGGCGTAATCGCGCTATGGGCGGACCCGACACCTGAGTTGGATCGAGTGCCGAACTACCCGCTCGGCGAGGATCACCCCGGCGCCATTTACCTGCAACCCAAGGACAAACGATGAGCACGCCACCGGCAGGCACCACGAAAAAAAGGATATTTTCGCGTAATGACTACTTGGCGCCGCTCCCGATACCTACTGGAGAAAAGCCGCAGGACGTGCTCAACACCATTTGGCGCAAGAACGAGGTCTTTCTTGATATTGGCAGCTACAGCGTTGGTTCGGCGGTGATGGTGCTGTGGTCGGGAGTGATGTTGTTTTTGGGGATGGCCTATATCTTCAAGGATCCTGATGCATTGGTTTTGGGGGCTTTCATCATGGTCATCCCAATTTTTTGGTTGGTCCAAGGCTTGTTCCGCGAAGTCCCTTTACCGGTGCGCTTCAACCGCCAACGCCGCGAAGTCTGCATACCGCGTGACGACGGCGAGTACTGGATTGTCCCTTGGGAAACCGTGACAGCCGTCGCCACTCAGCAGTCGTCAGTCAGTCAGGCCGGTAAAGCCACGATGGGTTTACTGGTCATCGGTTTCGAAAACCCGGACCCGCTGGCCAAGGAAGACAACAAGCATTTTTCACTGGGCTTCAACTGTGGCGGCGGCACCACGGCGATGGCGTTGTGGGAGTGCATGCGTAGTTATATGGAGATTGGGCCGCAGGTTCTGCCGATAACAAATGACTTTGAGGGCGGACGAGAAAAGCTGCGGGGTAGAAGCGTTTTTTTTGGGGTTTGTTGTGCATATCTAGATGGGATCAGGCAGCACTTGGTGGCGCAAGAAGTTGGCAAGGCTGCGTGGCTGGTAATTGGGGCCGTGCTCCTAGGTGCTCCACTGGCAATGATGTTGCAAGATTGGAAGTTATCACCGCCGCCCGATTTGCCCTATCCCGACATCACCGAATGGTCAAAACCCCTCCCCCCCGAACAGTGGGTCAAACGCTCCCCGGAACTGGAAGAAGCCATCGCCAAACGCGAGGCTGAACTGGCCGCGCAGGCGGAACAAGCGTTGCTGATGGGACAGTCTTAAAACAGTCATGACCCCACTTCCTGTTTTACCCATTCCCCGGCACGACGACCTACCCGACTAGGACGTATGCCTTCCGTCGAACCTGCGCCCCAACGCAGATCGTTTAATCCGTTAGCTGCACGAATTGCCGCATCGGCCAATGAAGTCATCATTTGGATTGAGACGATGCTGAATGCACAGCACGCGACGTGCCCAAGGTGTGGGGAACGTGGATCTATCGAATTAAAGGCATCCGCCCGAAGTTCAAGTGCGATCCTTGCTTGACTTGCTTCTCCATTCTTTCGGGGACGCCGCTGGCTGGGATGTTCGACCTGAGCTCCGGATCGATTTTGTGAAAGGCGTGATGGGTGGCGAAAGTATCCATGACCTGAAACAGCGCTCAGGGTTGGGCATGGGTGGCAGTCCACGCTGGCGTCAGCAGTTTTTGTTGTTGATCGAAGCGCTGGAGTTATCCCGAATCAGCCGCCACGCTTCATCCACCGGCAACGGCTGCTTCAACCGCTCCGCCAGCATCGCCATCGCGCGTTCTTCCTCGCAAGCCACGGCCGCACACACCACGCCGTTCTTGGCGAAGAGCCCGATAAATGGCGGATGCTCAGGATCGCCTTTGAATTCCACTTCGTCCCAGGCGTCGGCATGGCCGAGGTAGTCGTAATTTTTGCCGAAGTGCCAGGTCCAGAAGTACGGCACGTCGAGGTAATGCTCGTCGCCGCCCAGCATATTGGCTGCGGCGATGCGTGCCTGTTGTTGGGCCAGGCGCCAGTGCTCGATGCGCGCCGGCTGGCCGTTGAGCGGGAACGTCGCGAGGTCGCCCACGGCCCAGAGTCCATCGGTGACGCGCAGGCCACCGTCGACTTTCAGCGATTGGTCCTTTTCCTTGGGCAGGTCGGTAAACGGGTCGGTGGCAGGGGTTACGCCGACGCCGATCAACACCAGGTCTGCCGGTAAACGCTGGCCGTTATCCAGGTGCACCGCTTCGACTTTGTCGGTGCCTTCGATGCGCACGGCTTCGCCATCGGTGTGAAACACCACGTCATTGGCCTCGTGCAGCGCCCGGATCGCTTTGCCGACAGTGTCGCCGAATTGCGCCGCAAAAGGCACCTCGTGGCGCGCCAGCACGGTGACGTCCAGCCCGTATTGGCGCAGGGACGAGGCGGCTTCGAGGGCAATGAAACTGTCGCCGACGATCACTGCCTGTTGGCCAGGTTGTGCGGCCTGCACAATTCGCTGCGCCTGATCTTTCGAACGCAGGACGAACACTTGCGGCAGGTCAGCGCCGGGCACCGAGAGTGCGTTGGGCGTGCCGCCGGTGGCGAGCACCGCTGCGTCATAGGTCAGCGACTGCCCGTCCTTGAGCCGCAGGGTCTTGTTGATCGTATCGAGGCTCGTCACTTCGCCAGTGATCTGCTCGATTCGCTGCTCTTTGTAGAAGGTGGCCTCGCGCAGCGGCGGGACTTCGTTCGGCGGCATCTCGCCGGCGAGCACGAATTTGCTCAGAACGGTGCGGTCGTAACCGGCGTCTGTTTCCCGGTCGATCAACAGCACCCGGCCGCCAAAGCCTTTTTCCCGCAACGCCGCCGCGCACGCCGTGCCTGCGGCGCCGGCTCCGATGATCACAAAGGTGCGCGGGTCGTCTGCTGGCGGTGTGTGCGCGTCGGACAGGGGCTGATCGTCAACCCAGATCTCGCCATCGCGTACTTCCAGCGAATAACGCTGAAGGCTGTCCAACGCCGGCGGCTCGCACAACGCGCCGTCCTCAATGCGAAAGGCTGCCTTGTGCCACGGGCAGATCAACCGACCATGGCACAGCGCGCCTTCGGCCAGCGGCGCTCCGGCGTGGGGGCATTCGCCCTGGAAGGCGCGCACTTGATCACCGACTCGCAGCAGCAGGATTTTGGTGTCCGCGATTTGGACTTCAAGGCCTCGGCTCTCGGACACATCGGTGAAACGGGCGACGCGGTGCAGTGCCATGATCGTTCTCCTGGCGGGCGTTTCACTTAAGAGTTGGGCGCTTTGCCCGAGGTTCAGCGAAATCCCACTGCCACCGCGCGAACGGTACAGCTATAGTTCGCAAGCCGACGACGGCCTAACACGCACAAGGTGCTGCGGAATGACCCGATTGACCTCTCTGAAACCTTGGCTGGCGGCCGTAGCAGTCGCGCTTTGCGTGCAAGTGCCCGTGCAGGCCCAGGAGCGTTTCACCCTGAACATCCCAGGCGTGACGGATGACCGACTGTTCACCTCGGCCGCCGCGAGCGATGCCGCTGGCTGTGACGGCAAAAACCAGTCGCCGGCACTGAACTGGAACGCCGGGCCGACCGGCACCTTGAGCTACGCCATCGTCATGCACGATCCCGATGGCCAGAAAGGCCAGGGCGTCGATCACTGGATTCATTACGGCATCAAAGCCACCACGCACCAGATTGCGGCGGGTGTCGGCGCCAAGCCCGGCCTTGAAGGGGTTGGCGGCACCAATAGCAAAGGCACCACGACCTACATCGGCCCTTGCCCACCGGTCGGCGACAGCGCCCACCACTACGTCATTCAGCTCTACGCACTGGACCTGGCGCCGGACGCCTTGCCGGCCGGCCTGACTCGCGCGCAACTGCTGGAAAAAATCAAAGGCCACGTGCTGCGAAACAGCAGCGTGGTACGCCGTTATCACCGCTGAAGAAATTTTCAGCGCGGTTTAACCCGAACCTGAAGAGGGGCTCGTCTCAGAGGATGAATGGATCAATTTCCTCCTGAGGTCAGCCCCCATGTTCCTCCCTTCGCAAGTCTTCCGTCCGGCCGCCCAGGGTTTCGCCGCCGTGTTGCTATTGGCCGCTGCCGGTTGCGGCGTTTCGTCCACGCCAGAATCTGCGGCGAACCCAACGCCGGCACCGGCCCAGCCTGTGGTGATGCGCAGCGAGGCGGTCATGGCGGATGCCTCAATGGCCAAGCGCAGCGCGCGTGCGGCACCGATGGCGAGTTTTGCGCCTGAACCCGCGCCACCCGGTTATCAAGATGAGCAGCGTGAGCAATACCAGGTGCTGGCGGACAACCCGATTCACAGCGTGGCCGAAGCGCCGGTGTCGACGTTCAGCGCGGACGTCGACACCGGCGCTTATGCCAATGTCCGCCGCTTGCTCAATCAGGGCCGCTTACCCCCCGAAGGCGCCGTGCGGCTGGAGGAAATGGTCAATTACTTCCCCTACGATTACGCCTTGCCCACCGATGGCTCGCCGTTTGGCGTCACCACCGAACTGGCGCCCTCGCCGTGGAGCCCGCATACCCGTTTATTGCGCATCGGCATCAAGGCCTCGGACCGCGCGGTGGCCGAGTTGGCCCCGGCGAACCTGGTATTTCTGGTCGACGTGTCGGGCTCGATGGACCGTCGCGAAGGATTGCCTCTGGTCAAAAGCACCCTGAAATTGCTCGTCGATCAATTGCGCGACCAGGACCGGGTGTCGCTGGTGGTGTATGCAGGGGATTCGCGTGTGGTACTCGAACCGACGTCCGGGCGAGAAAAAGCGAAAATCCGCAGCGCTATCGATCAACTGCGGGCGGGCGGCTCGACTGCCGGCGCCTCGGGCATCGAACTGGCCTACCAAATGGCGCAACAGGCGTTTATCCCCAAAGGCATCAACCGCATCCTGCTGGCCACCGACGGTGACTTCAACGTGGGTATCAGCGACTTCGACAGCCTCAAGCAAATGGCGGTGGAAAAACGCAAGACCGGTGTTTCGCTGACGACCCTGGGTTTTGGAGTGGATAACTACAATGAACACCTGATGGAGCAACTGGCCGACGCGGGCGATGGCAACTACGCCTACATCGACAACCTGCGCGAGGCGCGCAAGGTGTTGGTGGACCAGCTCGGCTCGACCCTCGACGTCGTGGCGAAAAACGTGAAGCTGCAAGTCGAGTTCAACCCGGCGCAGGTCAGCGAGTATCGGTTGTTGGGCTATGAGAATCGGGCGTTGAAGCGTGAGGATTTCAGCAACGACAAGGTCGATGCCGGTGAGATCGGCGCAGGACATACGGTGACCGCGTTGTACGAAATTGTGCCGAAGGGCGAGAAGGGCTGGCTGGAGCCGTTGCGCTATGGCAAAGCCGAGGCTGGCATTTCTGGTGTCAGCGGGGAATTGGCGATGTTGCGTGTGCGTTATCAGCTGCCGGATGGTGGGAATAGTCGGCTGATCGAACGGCCGATTGCGAGCGGTGCGGTCGGTAAAGCCAGTGACGACCTGCGATTTGCCGCCGCCGTGGCCGCGTTCTCTCAACAGCTCAAGGACGCGCGCTACACCGGCGATTTCAGTCTGAAGGACACCGAAGCCCTGGCCCGTGGTGCGCGAGGCGAAGACCGGTTTGGCTTGCGGGCGGAATTCGTGCAATTGGTCGAACTGGCGCAGAGCCTGCGCACCACCACCGCGTCCAACAGTGAGCCGGGTAAAGGAGCCTACAACTGACATGTCAGCGCCCGAATCGAGCGACGAATCGCTGCTGGCCCGTTACCGCGCAGGGGACGGGCCGGCGTTCGAGACCTTGTACGCCCGCCATCGCCAGGGACTTTATCGATTCCTGCTCGGCCTCAGCGGCAAAGTCGAACTGGCCGAAGAGGTCTACCAGGACACCTGGCTGAGCCTGATCCGCAGCAGCAGCCAGCCACAAGGCCGGGCGAACTTTCGTACGTGGCTTTATCAGATTGCCCGCAACCGACTGATCGATCACTGGCGCAAACAGGGCGTCCACAACCCCTTGCACGACAGTTATGACGAACAAGCCCACGCGGTCATTGATGAGGCGACCGATCCCGAACAGTTACTCGGCCTGAGCCGCGACACCCAGCGCCTCGAAACCGCCCTGCAAACCTTGCCCCCCGACCAGCGCGAAGTCTTCCTGCTGCGCGCCCACGGCGATCTCGACCTGCCGCAGATCGCCACCCTCACCGAAACACCGCTGGAAACGGTCAAAAGCCGCTTGCGCTACGCCCAGCAAAAACTGCGTCGGCTGCTGGCCGAGGAGGTACTGACATGACTGACGCCCGTCCTACACGAGAAGAGGAAGTGGTGAAGCACTTTCGTGAGCAGGCTGCTGGTGAACCACCGGCGCATCTTGACGCCTTCATCCTGGCCACCGCGCATCGCGAAGTCCCCGCGCCAAAACCGGACCGGTGGCAACGCTGGGTCGCGGCCTGCCAGAAACCACGCTGGCAAGTTGCATTCGCCAGCCTCGTCGGCGTCGCGCTGATGCTCGCATTGGTGCAACGTTCGCCGGAGCAGGTGCCGAGCTACGACTTCAGCCCTGCACCGAAAGCGTCCGCCCCGGTTGCCAGGCAAGAAGCCGCGCCCGCACCGCCGTCGGTTGCCCGCAAGCTCGCAGCACCGGCCCCAGCCGCGCCGATGGCGGACATGGCGGCACCTGCGCAGAGCGAATCGATGAGCGCCGAAATGGCCGACGAAGCGAAAGCCAGCAAGCGCGCAGCCGCTCCGGTGAAAACCCTTGATGATCAATTGCGCGAAGTGTTGCGCCTGCAACAGTCCGGTCAGACCTCAGCGGCTGACGCGTTGATGGAAACCTTGCACAAACGCTTTCCCAAGGAAAACCTCACCACCCGACTCAAGGAACTGAAGAAAAACTGAGCACGAAACCACTCGCCAATTTGGCAACAACCCCCGAAAGCGCGCACTATCGGCCCATAGCCGATGCGTTGGAGGAAGCCGTGGCGAAAAAAATCGATCGCATCGCCCAAATGCTCAACTGCCCGCAGAAGGGGGAAGAGCTGAGGCGGGGAATTATTGAGAGTCGTAAGGAATTTCTGCTGAACAAGCAGGAAGCGGCGGTCCCTGAGGAAGACACCGTTGATGATGAAGTGTTGGAGGACGGGGACGATGACGATGAGGAATATGACGAGTTTGATTGGACGACTGAATGAAAAAACCGCTTCGGCGGTTTTTTTATCGTTCAGTGATTCATTCGCTCAACCGAACAACTGCATCCTCCAGCCTCTCATTCGTTTCCGAGATATCGAGCATCCACAAAAAAGCCCCAAACCCTAAGGGCCTGAGGCTTTCTCGTTGCTACTAATATGGTGCCCAGGCGTCGTTTGAACTGAGCGCTGTACGCCCAGGTTTAAAAGGCTTTGTCTGGTTGCGTTTTGCTCAGGCATACACGTGGGCATACACGCTGCTCGATGCTATACGAGATTTTTCGCACATCCATTGAAGATGCGGTGACGTCCGAGATGTTAGGCATCGGCACTCAATGCTGCGTTGAGTGCCTGTCCAATGCTTACGACTAGAACCGCTTGTCGGTTGTATTCGGCCTCTAGCGTTGGTCTGACCCAGCGCTCGGGAAATTCCTGATCACCATACTCAAAACCGGAAAATTTCAAGCCATGTGAGGTTGCGGCTTCGCCGGTAACGTCGAGCGAGTATGAGGTTTTAACCATACTGCGATGCTTCGAGTGATTGGTCAGCGCCGACAGATAAACAAAAGACTCGTGTTCAACCAGTAATTTGAGTTGGTCCTTGACCTTCCCCTCTGGTAACCGTTGGGACACTGTACGGATCCCAACCCGGTGCGCATCTACCGCTTTTTCTTTATCTAGGTTCATGCCATAGGCGTAGTAAAGGGTGTGGGCAAGCATATCGGCGACTGTGTGCATGCTCTGTACACAGGCAGTGATGTGAGCGGCAGCTTGAAAACTCGCCCACCGGAATTCGCTGCTCGCCTCTGCATCTGCTTCCATGATGAGCAGCAAGATGTCCATATCACTTTCGTGTGTGGTCGTTGCTTCCTTCATTATGCGGAGGGCTTCATGATAGTGGTAAGCGGCGAACCCTCTTCGCTGCTCTATTGAGTCAATCGATGGAGATATCGCTGTCCGCTGGCTTCGCCCATAAAGGCTCTCAACGGATGTTCGTAATTGTTTCAGGTCCCATCTGGACATGTGGCGAATCCCTGCGAGTGAATGTGATCAATCTAGCTTGCTGGTGCTCGCATACACCAAATATCTGCCGGGGCCCCTGGAGAATAGCCTCGTACACGGGGTCGGAAACCCGCGACATCTTGCTAGCGACAGGCATCCCACCTTACTGAAATTTCAACGTTGAAATTGAAAGGATCCTGACGAAAAAGGGGCATCGTTACCGTGATGGTAAAGATGCCCCTTTGTGTTGCTGACAACGCACGCATGGTGTTCGTCGACCAAGTCAACTCCGTCAACCTGTCAACCAACTTCAAAAATTCAGCCGCTAACACGAACGCGCGGGTTATCTGCCCCGTGTCTTTCAGATTTGCTCAGGGTCCCCGGCGACTTCTCGTGAGCTTGTGCATTTGCACTGGTGAACTGGGTGTTCACCCGGTTCACCTGTTCACTAAGCTGGGCACCTTGTCGCTAACACAGTCCCGCGGGTTTCCGACCCCGTACCTCCCGAACATTCCCAGGGGCCCTGGCGATTTCGATACCCCGGTTGATGCATCTCACCTGTTCGTTGTTGGTAGGCGGCACCTCCCAAGCGTCCAGGCATTCGGCGACCCAACGTTCGAATTCTGCATCAGTCGATACCAAGCCAGCATTGCACTCGCTGGCGGTGTTATTACCGATGGGGTGTGGGGGGACTCGAAAAGATGTGTTACAGGTGTAGCGGGTGTTACGAGTAAGGTTAAGTAATTGAATTTACTTGATTTATTTTGTGTTACACCATGGTCGCCCTTTATTTTCTCCGCGTGTTACAGGCCAAATGCGTGTTATAGCAGAGTTCAGCACGTTCGCGTAAACGCGAAGGCTACAATCGGGCAGAAGCTGAAGTTGGCTCTGCTGTGACCAACGTCCGGTGTAGGTCTAAGTCCACACAGTCAAGTACCCAAGCCTGTATTGGTCTATTAACAGGGAGCGGCCGCCCAAGATGACTAGGGCTCCCCATCTCCCCAGAAATCTTCCCTGCGGGTGCAAGTTTTGGTGAGTGGCCTGTCTTGACTCAAGCGGCGGATACAGGCTACATCGCTTACTCAAAAATCGACGCGGTTAGGGCAAGGGAGGCATTGGATGCTGTTTGGCCATCATGTCATTGACAAGACCGTTGATGAGCACGTCCGCGAAATTGCCGCTCTAGCAAGCGACCCGCAGACGCTCATCTTTATCGATACCAATATTCTTTCGTACTTCTACAAGCTGCACGAAGCGGCTAGACGCGAGTTCTTTGTTTGGTCTGACACAGTATTAGCCGAAAATCGATTGGTTGTCCCTGCATGGGTTGCCAGCGAGTATCTGTCCAGAGTGACATCAAAAACGCTCGACTCCTACACGCCCAAGGGGAAAGAGGCCAGCCAGGCGATGAAGCTTCTCGAGGGCCTCTTCGAAACTGCGTCCTTGTTCGTCGACGAAACTTCGCTGAGGAGGGTCGGTTATCCCTCCGGCCGCACATCTTTTATCACAGGGCTTCGCTCAGCTATCGATGCGCTGGCCCCGTTTACGCGCGTATTTTCGCAGAACTTTGACTCAGGAGTTATACACCAGCAAATCGAGGCACACCTGTCGCCAGCGATTCTCGACTCCGATCTCGCTGCCCTCTGTGTTCGCGCAACGCAAGAGGGTACCGGAAGATTCGAACATCGGTTGCCGCCTGGCTTTCGTGACTCAGACAAACCGGAGAATCGTCTCGGCGATCTCATTATCTGGTTCGAAATACTCGATAAATCCGCCAGCAGTGCGGCGACTTTTCCCAAGGTTCTTTTCATTAGCCGGGACGAGAAAAATGACTGGGTTTATGCGCCTAAAATGCGCATGGAACTGGCGCGAGGCGAACGTAAGGCAGTCGGCAATTCCCGACCTGAAATCAAACTCGCAGACCCAAGACTGGTCACTGAATTTCGCCGTGTGACCGGGCACGCCAACATTACTATCGCCAGCATTGACACCCTAGTAGAGGGTTTGTCAAAGGCCACCCCCGCACTGTTCGCCCACTTAGCCGCGGCGATTCAGATCAACATAGAGCAATCGGCGCCGGTGATACCCGCTGATAATGAGCCTGAGGCACCAATCACTGAGCTTCCCGAGGAAGTGCCTGCCGACATCCCACACCTGCCTTTCGAAGAGCGGCAGCCAGAGCCTGTCGAGCCTAATCAACCACGGCTCATATACGAGCAAGCGGCGCTCAGGGATCGTGAATATCAAGCGGATGCGCCCTCGGTTATCAACGAGATCATCCGAGATCTGAAATCCCTAAACTGGTATACCCAAAATCCTGCTATCACACGGATTCGGACCATACGGCAGGATGAATTCCCTCCCTCATCTTGGTTCGTTTTAGGCCGCAACATATATCAGGCAGCTTGCGGTAACTCTCAGAAGGCGATGGAGTTTATGGCCGGCCTCGAATCTCAGCTCCGGCAATTCACACCAGATACTGCTCAGCACCTACTCGCCGGTATGCTTTTCGAGGTGTATTTCGATTCACGTGGCGACTTCCGAGACGGGGTCAAATTCAGCTATGCCGACAAGCCACTCTCAGTGGCTACGAATGCGGAGTTTGCTGATGTGCTGGAGTTTATCAACTACCACTTACGAGATCACATGGATCGTCTCATGTTCCTGCCCGGGGATCAGGCAAGAAAGGTAATCCATGTCCATTCGGTACCAATGTCGCCAACCGATGCTCCACAGCTATTGGAAGGCATGCCATCACCGCCGACTCATGAGGTGCGCTCGGTCTTGCTTGACGGCGTTGAGCTAATGCGCGAATTAGTTGATGGGGCGTCTAACCTCTGGTTGCTCTTATCCCGAGGGGCAAAAATCAGCCCAGAGAATATACGAAATCGAATTTCAGATGAGCTGGCGATTCCCAAATGGGCACTGACTATTGAAACCGATCCACCAATTAGCGCTGATGTTGATCTGGCGATACCTGAGGGCTTTGAAATTAAACCGGAATTGGCACTTCGCGGCGCTGACTAATCGTACCGATACTCAGTCTAGCCCGTCACCTAGCGGCGACTAAGCCAAACCAATTATACGGTGGTGGTGCCGAGCTAAAGCGCCCTGGACTGTCATTGGCAGCTTTAATACTAAGGTGTTCAATGCAAAAGCTAAAAGAAATACTCATAAAGATAATAGAAATAGATCCGTCAAAATTAAGTAATACAGATTTATTGAATTTTTTTATTTCCATTTCGTCTCTTGCTGTGGCCATACTTTCTTTTGCAGTGGCTATGATTGCTTTGGTATATACCGGATATCAATTTGTTTTGAAGAAAGGTACAAAATTTTATGGGATGTATACCACTTCAGGTAGTGTGTGGAGTAAGCAGCGATATATTTCTGAGATAATAATTGAAAATAAAAAAGATAAAGCAGCTGCGATTAACTTTATATATCTGAGGGTTGGCAGCAATATTTATCTAGAGCTTGTCGATTATGATAGCTCTCCAAGAATAATCGCCCCATTTGAAACTATAAAGATAGAGTTAAGAGAGGGCGTCTCCGGCTACATTTCGTCAATCTTCAAAGTTGACTTGAACGCTCTCTTGGGTGATAGAAAGGTTCGTAAAGCCCTTATAGTAGCTACGCCCCAAGGTCTTTCAAAAGTTAAAAATTACAAGAGGTTTTGGAATGTCTATTTTGAATCTCTGCAAAACCATTTTATCATTCCTGTACGACCAGTCCGAAAGTACCACGAAGGTAAAGAATATAGTGATGCACTTCAGTTTGTAGTGACTGATAGAAGCAAAGAAGGGGCGTCTGCGGCTCATTTTCTTTATCGTGGAAATACTTATTCAATAAATAGTAGGTCGGTGAAAGTCGATGATTTTTCGGACGCTCGCGAGCTAGAGTGTTTTCTTATTGGTGCAGCGGAGTCCCGCGAAAATACCTTAACGGTAGAGCGTGTAGGCTACACATATGTAGACTATGATGATTATGAACAAGTTGATATATGTCATAGTGGATTTTTTGGTACTCACGTTGTTGGAAAGGCTTACACAAAAATTCACAACTGGACATTCGCACTAAAGGAAAAGCTGAAGACGTTCAAGAAGAAGTGATTGTAAATAAAACGTCTCCCATGCTGAATAAGCCTGAGTGCATACACTTCATGTTGAGTGCGTAACTTTTTTTAACTTCTATAGGTGTGTCTCCCTACCGTCGTAGTCACAGCACTAGCTGCTTTTTTTGGTTGGGGTCAACTTGGCTCATGCAGTCACTTTTGGCCGACAACTGCCGTTCTCGAACGGTTGTTTTCGGCCAAAAGCGAATTTTCATTTCTAGGTTAAAACACGAATTCAATATAAAAATATGTTTTTACATGCGTTTCTAATTTGTTCTTTTGAGCTGTGTGCTCCAAAGTCCAGCCAATGCACTACGTTATAATATGTTGGCGATATGTTTGTGTAGTGATCAAGGAGGAATAAAATTCTTTTCTTGGAGTATGCTTTTGCGCACTTTAATGCACAATACTTACGAATAATTTCGTTGTCATTTTGTAGAAGCCTCATAATGAAGCTTTCGTCGATGCTACTAAAATCCTTGTCCGGAATTGAAGAAATTATACTTTTCTTCAAATAGTCTGCGCACTCCAGGCTTAAAACATCGGCGAGTCTTTTTTTACCAATTTTAAGTATTGATTTAACGGCAAGAATCTGTGCAGATTTAGGAGGTTCTAGTCCGCCGAGCAACGTATTATTTGAGTTTTTTCCAGTTCTGCCAACAAGGTCCAATATTAGTTCTACGTCCTGCCATTCCCCAACGCTTAAAAAATACTCAATATCTGCTTCCACAGGAGTAACTGTAGGGTCTGCAAGGACTTCGCGAACAATAGATAAATCAACTTTTGATTTTAGCTTCACCAGTAGAGTCAGCGTCTCCCTTATTAATCTGCTGATCATGAATGGCTTCAGTGTATCTAATCCCTTTGTGTTAGTTTCGTAGCTCTCATTACGTCCGCCAGCCCAAACAACTAAGCTTTCTTCGTAGAATTCTTCAAATTTATTCAGCAGATTTCGCGTGATTTCTGATCGCTTTTTATTGATGTTTCTTCGGGTATGCTCCAAATAAGAACCTGTTATAAGAGGTAGCTCGCGATTGGATTTTCGTTCTAACTCTACATCATCCAGAAAACTTAAAGCTTTTAGTTGGTAAGTTCTCCATGCCTCGTCTTCTTCCTTCGAAGGACTGGATGCATTGCTTATTATTATTGCTTTGGCTTCGCTTTCACCAAGGTTGACGCCATGACTCCTAAATGCTGATATAGAGAGTACACGGATATTCACGTCAGGATCTTGTCGTATTTGTTCTGCGTATTCCAAGCTTATAAGCTTTCTATCAATAAGGACTTGTAAAGACCTGAGTCGAACCGCTTTGTTTCTGTTATTTAGCGCACTCTGAAGTTCGTCCGTTGAAATGTAGCTTGGGCTCGCAAACAAGCGGTCAAGAATTTTTGCGCTTAATGTCAATGGCTGAAGTTTATTTATTGCTCTCAAGCCGGCTGCTAAACCGCTATTAAGTTCGATAGATATGTAAGCTTCGTACGCCAAAACTATAGTTTGAGAGTCGTTTTTATCTATTTCTTCTTGGATTTTCGGCAGGTCATCTACCCTTCCTTTTTCACATAAATAGCGAAGGAATGCGTTCCGTACAGACGAGTCTGATTTAGGACCTAGCCAATGTTTTATGTAAAATTCTCGCGTTAGAGTCTCGTCAACTTTAAGGTCGCTTCCTGTTGTAGTCATCAAGTTCAATATGGAGACTTTTATTGAATAGTCACCATCTGGAATAGTTAGAGCTAAAAAATTCAAATTTACGAAGGTGTTTAAAGGGTGATTCAGCCAATACCATATTGGAATATTTTCATGTGGCAAGTTTTTTGCGCCCGCCTGCATAAGTCCGAGTATTTCTTTTCGCTCTAACGTGTATTCAAGTTTGTTTTTGTAAATTAAGTTTGCGTCGTGCGCACCTAAATAGGAGCTATCATTTTGACTGTCCCCTAAAACATTACTGATTAGCCTTAGGCGAGCCACCTCGAGCGGTTGCAACTCTGCTTTTTCAGATTCCCCTCCAGTGCGCCGTAGAATATTATAAATAAAGGTGGCACTTTGTGCTGGAATGGGACTGGAGTCAAAACGATCTGAAGCACTTTCATTTTTCGTGATGCTAGTTTCGTTCTCCGGCGTATGAGAGGCTTGGCTGGAGTCATCATTTAATTCTATGTGATCAAACACATATTGTGATATGCACTTTCTTATTAATCGTTCAAATTCATCTTTTTGTTCGAAGCCCTGAAATAAAAGACTTTTGTCGTCAATTATTTGTTTTTTGAAGTTTAGAACTTTTTGTAACTGCTCACCAGGATCGCTTAGTGCTTGAGCATCGACAGTCTTGAAAAACAAGCTGATCTTTGGCTTTTTGATATTGTTGTAGCTTGAAGTTGCGATTGAAAATTCTTCTTCAAATCCTGACTGATGTTTGCTTTGATTGTCAGGCGCAGAACCCCAACGCTTCCAAACGAGACCGATGAAAACATCACAACGTTCGAGGTCGCGATTGATTATTTCCTGTGGCCTACCTGCGCTAGATACGGTGTCCTCCCACCCCACTAACTCAATATGAACATTGAGCTTCAAG
Source organism: Pseudomonas sp. NPDC086278 (assembly GCF_050280905.1). Classification (NCBI taxonomy): domain Bacteria; kingdom Pseudomonadati; phylum Pseudomonadota; class Gammaproteobacteria; order Pseudomonadales; family Pseudomonadaceae; genus Pseudomonas; species Pseudomonas sp. NPDC086278. The sequence continues at coordinate 11,168 of NZ_JBNNWE010000073.1, read as the reverse complement.
GCAAGCATCGAATTCAACTCCTCTGCTACCTCTTTAGCAATTTTCCTTTCTTCGATCAAATCTCCGGGAGATGCGAGAAAAAAGCTTATAACTTTCCGGTTGCCTGCCACTTTTTAACCTCTCAATATATATGCTAGCGCAGCTTGGCATCTAGTTGTGCAGCCATAAAATGCGAATGTTGCTTTTTTCAGACTGTCTATCGTATCTAGGTGACTATAGTAGCTTCCATTTACCGATCCGATCGGTGTCGTCTTACGTCTCTCATGAAAAAAATGCCTGAGAATTTCTAACAACTGACCCAGATACCAGACTGGAGCCATACCACTACCGGCCATTGCAACCTCTCGCGAAAAAAGCCATCGACTGAGGCTGCCTACGGAAATTTACTGCAACGGAAGCCTTGGAGCTTCCGTTTGGATTTATTTTCGTATTTTCAGCTTCTGCTCTATTAGCCCCATTTCTGCCTTGATCGCAGTGATGGTGAGCTTCTGCGTCGCTGTGCTTTTTCCGATGTTGGTATCCACGATCTTGAGTAAGGCGGTCAGGTGGGCTCTTCTCTCCTTAAGAGTTTCGGATAGGGATGAGCTGTTTTGTGTCGTTGCGTTCATGGCTTCGATCCTTGGAGTGATTTTAAACAGCCCGCGAAAAGCAGGCTGTTTCAGGGAGTCGGCAGTTACATCGAGAGCAGATCGCGCGTGCGATGCTGGTGGCCACGTTCCACCAATTCGCTCCATCTCCAACTGCCAAAGTTTTCACCCTGCTCGGGGATGTCGAGCTTCATTAAGGACACCGGGTCACGGCCTATCAGCCGGGCGGCGGCGTACAGCTTGCCTCCCACATCTAGCAGCGCTTGGGCGGCTTCATTCCATGCTTCCTCCAGGGAGTTGTGGGCCAGCCGCAAGGCGGTGTCCTCTATTTTTTGGTGTTCTACCTGAGCCTCGCTGATGTGTCGGTCTACGATGGCTAGCTCTTGCTCCAAGGCGGTGATGATCAGGAGCTGGCGGCGATGTTGTTCGGTGGCGGTAGTGAGGTTTTTCGCGGCTTTCTGCGCGTCGGTGCTAGCGGCTTTTTCGCCCTCCACGTCGCCCCACGCCACGGCCTGTGCGTAAGCGGTAGCCGCCTGAGTCTCAGCCTGCCGTGCGCTGGTAATCTCTTCCTGTGCTTGCTGACGAATTTCCTCCAGGCGTGTACTCAGGCTTTGCCGCTTATCGTTAAGCTCCAGCTCATCCGCCATCCAGTTCGCCATGTCGGAGATATAGCCTTCCATCAAGCTTTCTCGGTTGGCCAGCTTCTCCAAGCGGTCCAACTTTTGATCTAGCCGGAAAATCTGATGATCGAGCGAATCGATCTTTAATTTTCGACTGCTGATTTCATGCCGGACGTCGCTCTGGCGGCCGTGGTTAATGACTTCTTCGCTTTCAAGCGCAGCCTCAAAAGGTGGCAGTTCCTTTTTGAGGGCTTCCATTTCAATGACCAATTTGGCGCGTGTGTCTTTCAGTTGTTCAATTCGGTTCATGAGTTTTGTCCTGATGATTTAATTGGGGTTCGGAGTGGCTGGCGAGGCCCGCTTGAGCCGGCTCTACCTCAGTCAGTAGGTCCGCCGTCAGGCGGCCTGAGCCTCGCTTTCATCCGTTCCCGGCACGGTCTTCACCACATAGCAACGCTGAGTGCCCAGGCCGGGTAGGCGGACGGCGCAGGAGGCTTTGCCGTCCGGCCCTGGCTCAAGGACGCCGCGGCGTATCAGCTCCTTGTTCACCGCGTTGATGTTCATGCCCTTGAACACTTCCGAGCGCCAAGCCTCCGGCAATACGTAATAGGTGTTGGTGGTGTGCAACGCATCTCCCAGACCGTGCTCCAGCGTCTTGCGAAAGCCCAGCCGGTCAATGGTGCGTGGACCGTGCTCGTCGATCTTCGCGGCGGCCGACTCCCAGCGGGTGAAGCGGCTTTCACCAAAGCGCTCGATCACCTGACGCAACCGCGCCAAGATCGCGTCCCCTTCAAGGTTCCCGGCGCCGCCGCGCTCATTCATCCAGGCACTCAGGCACACCCTGGCCGCAGTGGTAGCGGTGCCATCGGGCCAGCCGGTAATTCCCATCGCGGTGGCCAGTTCGCCAGCAGCGGCGGCCAGTCCAAAGCGAGCGGCCGCTCGATGCGCCTGACCACTGGCCGAGGCAGGCAGCGCTTTTGCGATAAATCCCTCCAAGGTATGGCGCAGGATTGTTGACCAACCATGCAGCTTGCCAGGCTCACAGAGGGCCGACAGGAAAGCGGTAAGTGGTGTGCCGTAGTACTTGGCTACCCGTGCCTTGAGCGCATCGGAAAGGGCCGCCGCATCATCAAAGCCGTTCAGCGCGTCGAACATGCCCAGGCCTTTGCTGGCGTCCGCTGGCACCGCGAGCATCCGCACTTCCATGCCGGCTTTCAGCTCCTTGTTGGCTTCGGCCATGTGCTGCGCCAACGTCTTCTCACCGGTCGAGAGAAACAGCAAGCGCCACTCCTGTACCTGTCGGCCGGCTTGTCCTCGATCATTCGCGCGAGCCTTCCCGGTGCCGTTGCCGAGCATGTACACCGTTTCACCGATAATGCGCGGGTCGCACATGCCGATTTCGTCGAGCACCAGGAGCCCGTCTGAATGCGCGGCGGCGATGGATTCCAAAGCGTTATCCGTGGAACGCCAGGAGCGCACCAGACGCGGCCCGCCGTAGATCGAGGCGGCCACTTGCAGGTGGGTGGTCTTGCCGCCTGAGCTGTCACCGTAGAGGTGAAAACCGCCCGACTCATGGCCGAGCATGTGCAGCAGCGGACCGGCAAATGCCACGCTGGCCACAAATGCCAAACGGTGATTGCCGATGCACAAGGCGCCGATCTGCTCTTGCCACTGCTCCAGGGTGCCGGCTTCGCTGATGGGGGGAAGCTGCGCACCGGCCTCATAGAAGTGCAGGTGTTCAGTGTGTGAGCCGACCTGCTGTTCGGGCAGCAAGAAGGCGCTGTCGTGCCAGCCCAAACGGGTAACCAGTCGTGCGCGCTGGGCGCTATCAAAACCGCCGAGGTAACTTTGCAGGTCGTTGCGGGCATTGCGGCCGGAGCGACTGCCGGCCAGACGCAAACCCATGTCCACCAGTGGACCCAGCACATCCTTGCCGAAGTCGCCGGTCATGGTCCGTGCCGGAATGTTCCAACGCTTTTTCGCCCCGTCGGGATCGTCGAATTCGACCAGCAAACCCCAGTTATGACCTTGCGCATCTCGGGTGCGCGCCAGGATCTCCAGCGGCGAACACACCGGGCGTGCCTCGCCATCGTCACCGGAATAAAACACGCCTTCGGGTGTCAGGCGAAAGCCGCCGGGCAGCAAATCGTTTTTGGGCTTCGCAGCACGCTTGGTCGTTGGTTTGGTTTTAACTTCGGGTGGTTCGGCCGATGCTTTTTCCGGATCAACACCGAACAGTTCGCCGCTGCGCTCCAACTCGGAGATGTGGGCCACCGTCCAACCTTTGGCCTGTGCATCGGCCGCGTCATCGCCGTCATCCCATTGACCACCTTTGGCGAAGGTAGGCTGGTCACTCTTGAGGGTGGGTTTGCGCCTGAAGACGTCCAGGGCGATGACGCGCACCGACGCGGCGCCGATCTGCCGCAGTTGTTCGGCGACGGCGTCCATGCAGCTTTTGCCACTGGCATCGTTGTCTGGCCACAACACCACGGTCCGACCTTCGAGCGGTGTCAGGTCGGCTTTGTGCCAGGAGTTCGAGCCGTTCGGCCAGCACGTGGCCACGTAGTTGGGCAGCAGCTCCGCCGCGGCGTCGGCAGCCTTTTCACCTTCGCACAGAATGACCGGTGCTTCTGCTCGTTGTGCCAGTTCATCCAGACGCAGCAGAGGGCGCGGCTCAGGCAGCCCCTGCCAGCGCCATTGCGGCGTTTGACCGTCGGCACGCTGGCACCAGGTCAACGGCGCAAACACCTTGCGGGGCTTGCCGTCTTCATCCGGGTCTAAATCGAAGCGGTAGAGCGCCATGACCGGCTGGCCCTGAGCGTCGCGATACATCCAGACTTTCGAAGGTGCGCCGTGCTGTCGGTGTTTGGTCGGGCACTTGCTCATGGCCTCGGCTGGGATCGGCTGTATGGCGCGCCACTCCGGTGTTTTGTTTTTGCTAGGGCTTGGTTTCGATTCAGCCGCCCCAGCGGTAACGCGCAGCAAATCCGCCAGCTTGTTGCAGGCTTCGACGTCGGTGCCGCCGTCGAGATAGCGCACCAGATCGATCAGGTCGCCACCTTTGTCGCCGGTGGCAAAATCCGCCCAGGTGCCTTTGCTCAAGTTAACCTTGAGGGAGCCGGCGCGCTTGTCGGCGCGGGTCGGATTGGCTGCGGTGTATTCCTTGCCACTGTCGACGCGTTTACCGTTGGGCAGCCAGTGAGCAAGCACGCGATCAATGTTCTGCAGCGCAACGGCTTTGACTTGGGCGAACGTGGGGCGACGAGCATTGGAGGTAGAGGCCTTCATGCGCCACCGCCTTGGGCCAATTGCAACCCGCTGGTAACGTCATCAATGATGGCCTTCGCCATCTCGCTCAAATAATGCGAAGCCCAGACCATTGCGTCGTTGTCATTCTCCATTCCGCTCAAGAAAGTGAGCTTGGTTACACAATCCATGAGTAGAGAAGCTTGTTCGAGCGCTTCCTCGCACGATATGCCGGCATTGATACGGAACAGTGGCTGATTCTGAGCGTTGCACTTGGCGAAGGTGGCGCCGCCCACCGTATTGATCAACATAGAAGGGCTCATTGGGCGCCTCCACTGATGGGTGGGCGAGTGGAGTTGTCGGCGTGCACGGCGAGGGTGCGGATCAGTCCCAATGTTCCTCGAACATCCCACAGCGCCGCCGCGATGACATGGTTAGCCAGACGTGGACCGTCGCACTCGAACTGGTCTTCAAGAAGCAAAAGCACGGAGTTGGCTCGATCCACTGCGCAGGTGATGGCGTCAATCGGCACACCGGCTTCGGTGCCTTTGTGGACGCAAAGCAGGTCTTCAGGTAGGGAGAAGCTCAGGGCTTGGTTCATTGGGCACCGCCTGCTGCTTCGAGCGCGCGGGCTTTGGCCATATGGGCGTTGTATCGGGTGAGACGAGTAGCGAGGCTGGAATTGGCGTGTAAAGCGGCGAGGGCCATTGCACGATGGGCAGCGGCGCGAATTTTGGACGGATTGAGGGCGTGCATGGGTGGAGCTCCTTCTTAAGTAGGAACTGCCACGGTTCGTCGCCAAACGAATTGGGGTGGCAGCTGTGCGCAGGTTGGCGAACCGGGTAAGAAGGAACCCGGCAGACCCGAAGGTCTCCCACGCACAGCCACCATAAAACGGGAATGCGGGCACAAAAAAAGCGCCTGCAATCGTAATGGGGGCGCCTGTGCGCCTTCTTAAACTCGGGTCGCCAAACCCGGTCGCTGAATTTGCAGCGACGTCCAAAGAGTAACGTCCTGTTTTGCAAAGTGCAACCGTGCGGAGATCTTGCGCATTTCTTTGATGCGGCATAAATTGTGCGGGCATGTAGATTTACCTCAACGCCTCCGGATCGCTCCCGGGGGCGTTTTCGTTAGTGCTGGGTGGTGGCGGGGCGAGCGAGGGTGATCCATTGCAAGTGGTTCCCTTGGCGAGCTCTTTGCCACATCTGCTGTAGCGCTTCGGGATTGCGCAGCAGGTTGGGAATCAACTGGCGAGCGTCGTGAATCACCACGTCTGCGGGCGGCTGAATCGCTAGCAGCGTCCACTCCAGGTCATGCCACAGCACAATCAGTACCTGAGCATCGGCCGAAATCGCTTGATCGCGCAGGGCAAGCAAGCGCTGGCGACCTTTGATCTCTGCGGTAGAAGGCAGAGAGGCTTCAAGTACACCGACAAGATCCAATGCTTGGTGGGGAAGAAAGGTCGGGGTCATGCTGCCTCCTGCACGTTGGCAAACAGCGGCAGGGGTGTTTCGCCTTTGAGCCAAGCCAGGATCTTGCTGTCCTCGGCGCACCGTCGGCGGTGTTCTATCGCGAGCAGTTCGCGCTGCTGTGCCAGACATTCATCCACATAGCCGGACAGGTCCGAGGTCAACTTCATTTCACGGTGCAGCCGTTCACTCGCGGTTTTTTCCTCGGCAAGATCCTGCTCAGTGAAGTGTCGCCACACCGCCGGATCGTTCGAAAATCCGGCCGATTGATCGACCAGCCAGTAGGTGACCCAGTCGGTCAAGCCTAGCGATTTCAGCGCGGCGCGGCGGCCCTCTTTCATCGCGAAATGGCCGGTGCCGTGAATGCTGGAAAACTCCCTGCGAACCGCGTTTTTGCGGATCAGTTCAGGCAATTCCCAGGGATTGGGTTTAAGCGGAAGGACCAGGCCATCCGGGTTGAAAAAGAATGCTTCTTGTTCTTCCCCGTTCCAGCTCACGCCGGCGATGGTGCGATGACGCCAGTTGATTGCCCCGGGTTGATAGAGGCGAAATCCGATGCTGTAGGAATCGAGAAACGGACCTTTGAATGGACTGTAGTTGCGCTTCATGCGGCCACCTGGTCACGCGCCTCGATGCGGCTGCGTGTCCATGCCTGCACTTCGGAAAGAACCCAGGCGACAGGGGCGCCGCGTGCGTTGCTGTTGCTCAATTTGACGGGCAGGGGAAAGTTGCAGTCAGGGCGCTGCATGAGCTTGTAGATGGTGGGGCGAGCAAGGCCTACCATCGCTATGACTTCGTTGATACGAATGAGGGTTGTTGCGGGGTCGCGAGCTGGGGATTTGGTATCAATTGCTAGGATGGAAGATGTCATAGTCGTGCCTATATGGTGAGAGACAGGCACAGACTAGAGAGGGGAAAAAAAGCAAACACGGTTTGCTTTTGATTGAAATTATCGAGGTAGGTATCCACCCATAATCAGGTATTTTTTGACTGTAGGCTCGGATGCTATGCCCTCTTTTTTTACCAAGGCTTTTTTAAGCTCCCGCTCTGAAATAGTAGGATTGGCCAAAATGTGACGGTCAGCCGCACTGCGAATGCGCTCGCGGAGATCCGCTGCATTCTGCTGCTTTACCGACTCCGGCTTCCTGTTGGCCTTACCCGCAGCCGCGCCTCTTTGCGAGGCCTTGGCGGAAAACGCTTTACTCAGCGCCTCGCTTAGAAAATTGGCCACATTGAAGCTACCCTTCGATACGTCGATGTCCTCAACTTGTCTGTAGAGGCTCGCCAGCATGATCGTCTTGTCGGCATCGCCCATGAATGTGCGGAAGGATTCACGAGCGTCAATTTCCCCGCCTGGATCCTTTAGTCGCTCCTTTTCGGCCAGTGCGCAATATTTCTTAGGATCTGTTATTTGCATTTGGGCTATGAGGTCTGCGTCAAGGTCGAAGACGTAGAGTTCCGTTTCAAAGAGCCAGTTGGCGAGAACTTGAATGGCTTGAATGCTCTGCACTAGGGTGTAAGTCGCCACGAGTTGCGAGTCCGCAGCGTTGTCATCAATGCCATGAAACCGTCGTATGACACTCGGCAGTGAGGCTGCATCGGCGTAGCTGGCATGTTCTTCGATCTCGTCGCGGAGTCGAAACATCGTAGCGACTACCGACCCTGCTCGATCAGGATAACGGCCATCCTCAAGCCAGTATGAGGTGGCGTAATTGGCCAGCTCCAGCGCCTCTTTAAAATACTCCCGAAACTGCGAATACAACGCTAACTCACGCACGGCCTGTTCGATGTCGTCTAGTTCCCACAGCATATTACTGACATCGAAGCCAGCAATCTCTAGGCGGCCAATCGGCATGCTCTCATCGTCCATTCACTGCCCCTTGGCCCCGCTTGGCGTCATGAATACAGCGGTTCACGACACGGTTCTCCTCGACCAACAGTGAGGTGGCTGGGCAAATGTTGTTACACGATTCGACCACGCAACACGTCGTGTATCGCTGACCATTTCTTCGTGTGACGCGATATAAGTTCTTTATATTCAAAGAGTTAGAGAGTTGTGTTACACCTGTAACACGGGTAACACCGTTTTTTTGGGGGGGGTGGATGATGAGCCTCATATCACCTTTCCAAATTGGCCTTGCACGACATTGCCAACTACTAGCTCATCAAGATGATCTGCGTACCACTGCATCATGACTTTGCGCTGAGGCAGGTACACCGCCTTGTTGTACACCCCTGCAATTCCCTCTTTGACATGAGAAAGCTGAGCCTCTATGTGGTTCTCATCAAAGCCTTGTTCATTAAGGATCGTGCTCGCGATATGGCGGAAGCCATGGCCAGTTTGCCGGCCCGCGTATCCCAGTCTGCGCAGCGCCATCAGAAAGACGGTATTGCTACGGGGGATGGTTCGATCTTTTCTTCCTGGGAAGAGAAGGGGGTATGCCCCTGTTAGCGTGCGCAGCTCCGTTATCGCTTCAATGGCCTGGCGAGATAGAGGCACTACATGCTCGCGACGACGCTTCATTCGCTCGGCTGGAATCGTCCATAGCTTTTTGTTGAGGTCGATCTCTGACCAGCGTGCTTCTCGAATCTCACTCGGGCGTGCCGCTAATAAGGCCAGCAGTCGGAGACCTAGACGGACGTCCTTCGCGTGAGGGTAAGAGTTGATGGCGCGAAGTAATGCAGGCAACTCTTCTATTGATACGTGTGCATAATTTTCAGCACTGCGCGTTTGTAGAAATTTATTGAGGCCTTCAAGGGGGTTGTGGATCGCTCGACCTGTCACGCGTGCCAAGTCATAGATCTCTTTGCAGAAGGCCCGAACTCTGCCCATTTGCTCAATGATCCCTTTCTGCTCCATGCCGCGCAGAAACTCCATCCATTCAAGGGGCAGTATTTCTGTGTAGATGCGTTTGCCGAAAACAGGGAATACGTGAAGCTCCAGGGCTCCAAGGACTCGACGGGACGTGCCAGCTTCCCAGCTTGAGCGCCTAGCCTCAAACCATTCGCGGCCTAATGCTTCGAAAGTGTTGTTGGCAGCCACCCGGTCAGCAATCTTACGAGCTTGCTTACTGACTAAAGGATTTTTACCAGTCGATGCGTCATCCCGCAGTTGCGCCGCCTTCTGCCTGGCTAGCGAACCACTGATTTCGGGGTAACCGCCTAGGCCCAGCCAGGACCATTTGCCGTCTGGTTTTTTGTAGCGCAATTCCCACGACTTCTGCCCATTTGCCTTGACCCGAAAATACAAGCCGTTGCCGTCTTGCTCCCGGTACGTCGCATTCTCCGGCTCCAATCCTGCGAGAGTAGTGTCGGCCAGTGGGCGGCGTTTGATTTCAGTACGCTTCACTGCGTGTATGCCTCCAGTTCAATGAATCTCGAAGCATACACGTGGGCATACACGGCGTGAAGTTATAGGGGTAGACAGGGATGGATAGCCAGAAACAAGAAAGCCCGCACAGGGCGGGCTTCTTGGGGTGTTTCGTAGACTGTCTGAGACAGGTCTAGACTGCTATATGGTGCACCAGGCGGGATTCGAACCCACGACCCCTGCCTTCGGAGGGCAGTACTCTATCCAGCTGAGCTACTGGTGCAAGCGGGCGCCATGATACTCATATGCGCTGCGGGCGTCCATGCTGCTGAATCGACTGCGTTTTTCGCAACCGTAACAACCGTTTGCTACGTTGATCAGAAAAGTCAGGCAAATGCGGCGTTTTCGTTCTTTTTTTCGAACGCCCTATTGTCCTTTAAGGTCATTGATCCTAGGATTCGTTCGAGATTTCAAACGCTCTTGTCTGGGTGCTGAACCGCACGAGTTTCGAACAGTGCGCTATTTATGTGCTTCAGCCCGGTGAATGATTTCCCTGACGGCAGCCTACAAGGCGCCTTTCTACAATCATAATTCGCTCCGCGCTGGCCGCGGTGCTGTTAAGGAAAGCCGACATGCAGCTTAAAGACACCCAGTTGTTCCGCCAGCAAGCCTTTATCGATGGCGCTTGGGTTGACGCGGACAACGGTCAGACGATCAAGGTCAACAACCCGGCAACGGGCGAAATTCTGGGCACCGTGCCGAAGATGGGCGCTGCCGAAACCCGCCGTGCAATCGAAGCCGCTGACAAAGCGCTGCCGGCCTGGCGTGCATTGACCGCCAAGGACCGCGCGAACAAATTGCGTCGCTGGTTCGAACTGATCATCGAAAACCAGGACGACCTCGCTCGCCTGATGACCCTGGAACAGGGCAAGCCATTGGCCGAAGCCAAGGGCGAAATCGTTTACGCCGCTTCCTTTATCGAGTGGTTCGCTGAAGAAGCCAAGCGCGTCTACGGTGACGTGATTCCGGGCCACCAGCCAGACAAGCGCCTGATCGTGATCAAGCAGCCAATCGGCGTGACCGCTGCCATCACCCCGTGGAACTTCCCGGCCGCGATGATCACCCGTAAAGCCGGCCCGGCCTTGGCCGCTGGCTGCACCATGGTGCTCAAGCCCGCTTCGCAAACGCCTTTCTCCGCATTCGCCCTGGCTGAACTGGCCCAGCGTGCCGGCATCCCGAACGGTGTGTTCAGCGTTGTTTCCGGCAGCGCCGGCGACATCGGCAGCGAGCTGACCAGCAACCCGATCGTGCGCAAACTGTCCTTCACCGGCTCGACCGAAATCGGCCGTCAGTTGATGGCCGAATGCGCCAAGGACATCAAGAAAGTGTCCCTGGAACTGGGCGGCAACGCGCCGTTCATCGTGTTCGACGACGCGGACCTGGATAAGGCCGTCGAAGGCGCGATCATTTCCAAATACCGCAACAACGGCCAGACCTGCGTCTGCGCCAACCGCCTGTACATTCAGGACTCGGTCTACGACGCGTTCGCCGAGAAACTGAAAGTAGCGGTGGCCAAACTCAAAATCGGCAACGGTCTGGAAGAAGGCACCACCACTGGCCCGCTGATCGACGAAAAAGCCGTGGCCAAGGTTCAAGAGCACATCGCTGACGCGATCAGCAAAGGCGCCACCGTGCTGGCCGGCGGCAAGGTCATGGAAGGTAACTTCTTCGAGCCGACCATTCTGGTCAACGTGCCGAAGAACGCTGCCGTGGCCAAGGAAGAAACCTTCGGCCCACTGGCGCCGCTGTTCCGCTTCAAAGACGAAGCCGAAGTGATCGCGATGTCCAACGACACCGAGTTCGGTCTGGCGTCGTACTTCTATGCCCGTGACCTGGGCCGTGTGTTCCGTGTGGCTGAAGCCCTGGAATACGGCAT